>NZ_CP013141.1:3080148-3205312 GCF_001442535.1 Lysobacter antibioticus
CTTGCGCTGTTCGCGCCGCCGCGCGCGCAGCGGGGCGCCGGCATGAGCCGGGGCGTCGATCCGGCGGCGCTTGGCTGTCGCCTCCCGGAGCATGGCCGCAAACCTGCGGCGCCTTGGCTGCGCTGGCTAGTGCTGGCGCCGGCGATCGTCTTGTCCGCCGCCTGGGGCGGGCTGGCCCTGTGGTATCGATTGCCGCTGGCGGGCGTGTTCAAGAGCCTGGCCGTGGCGGCCTTCGTGGTCAGCGCGCTGGCGGCGCTGTTCGTGGTCCGCCGCCTGCGCAGGCCGGCGTTGTGGGTCTATCTGGTGGCCTTCGCCGGGGTGCTGTTGTGGTGGAGCACGCTGCGTCCGTCGCAGACGCGGGTGTGGGCCGACGACGTGGCCCGCCACCTCCACGCACAGGTCGACGGCGACCGGGTCCGGCTCGACAACGTGCGTAATTTCGATTGGCGCAGCGACCACGACTACACGCCGCGCTGGGAGCGCCGCGAATACGACCTCGCTCGTCTGCAGTCGGCCGACCTGGTGTTGTCCTACTGGATGGGGCCGGCGATCGCCCACACCCTGGTGTCGTTCGGTTTCGACGATGGCCGCAAGCTGGTGTTCTCGGTCGAGATCCGCAAGGAGCGCGGCGAGCAGTTCTCGACCCTCGGCGGTTTCTTCCGCGAGTTCGAAACCACCCTGGTCGCGGCCGACGAGCGCGACATCCTGCGGGTGCGCAGCAACGTGCGCAACGAAGACGTCTATCTGTATCGGCTGCGCTTGCCGAAGGCGGCGCTGCGTTCGCTGTTTCTCGGCTATGTCGCCGAAGCCGGCGAGCTCGAAAGGCAGCCGAGTTTTTACAACACTCTGACCAGCAACTGCACCACCATCGTGTTCGACCTGATGCGCCAGATCGCGCCGGGCTTGCCGCTCGATTACCGGTTGCTGCTGTCGGGCTATCTGGCCGAGTACGCCTACGACCAGGACGGATTGATGCCCGGTTACGACTACCGCACCCTGCACGATCGCGGTCGCGTGACCGATCGCGCGCGCGCAGCGGGCGAGTCGTCGGCGTTCTCGGAACTCATCCGCGAAGGCGTGCCGGGCGTGGCGGCCGATCAGGTCCGCGCGCGCTGAGGCCTGCGCGCGAGCGGCTCGACGCGCTGCGGCCGAGGCTCACTCGACTCGCGACAAGCCGAAGCCCTGCAGGTATTCGTCGGTGACCTTGGGCATGCCGGGGCCGCTCCACACGAACGAGAAGATCGCATCCTCGCGGATGGTGTCGGTGATCTTCGGTGCGGTGACGCCGGGCACGCCGTCCAGGGCGGCCACGCCCAGGTCGGACATGGGCACGGGCGACAGCTTCGGATTGCCGTTACGCCTCAATCGGATCGACAAGCGCATGGCCTTCCCCTTGGTGGTGTACGCCGCGTGCAATACAGCTTAGGCGAGGGGCCGTGACTGCCCTGTCAGTTCCTGGGGCGCGCGGGCATAGTTCGCATGCATCGGGATACGGCAATGCAGATCGACCCAAGAGCGCATGAGCCCGAAGTCGGCCAGATAGCGGTCGCTGAGATCCGGCTCGGCGCGCAGTCGCCATGCGAAAGACACGCACACGCAGGTCGAGGTTTGCCAACCGATTTCGGGTTCCGCCGAGCCGGGCATTGCGTTGACGGCCTGCAGGGCGAGTTCCGGCAGCGGCGCGGCGAGGAATCGCGGATCCAGCGTCCGCCTCAATGCCGCGACCCAGCGTGCTCCCACTTGCCGATCGGTCGCCGCGCGATAGACGCCGAAGCCATGCGCGTGGGTGTCGTCCGGCCGGATGCGGCCGTCGGGCTCGTTCGCGTTGCTCATGGCGTGCACGACCACCGGATACTGCGTGAGGTCGTCGTGGCCGTTGCCCGGCCGTCCGATCGGTAGCTGCATGGTCGTCCCCCTGGGCGGAAGTGTGCTTTCCGTAGTCAGCATGGGCGCGTCGGGTGACTGCCACCTAACCCCGGCGACGGCGGTTCAGTTTGAGCGCTCGCGCTGGTGCCGCATTGCGGTCGATTCGGGCCGATCACGGCCGTTCGAGCTCTGCCGCGCGCCGCTCATTCGGCCGTGGACTCCAGCATCGTCAACAGTTCCGACAAGGCATCGTCGAGTGAGCGCAGGCTGGACGGCGCAAGGCCCGCCATGATGCGGCGCTCGTTCTCGATATGCGCTTCCACGGCCCGGTCGATCAGCGCCAGGCCGGCCGGCGTCAGCTGCACCAACAGACTGCGCGCGTCGCTGGGATTGGCGCGGCGTTCGATCCAGCCGGCCGCTTCCAGGCGTTGCAGGCGGTGGGTCATGGTGCCCGAGGTGATCATCAGCGCCGAGAACAGCGCGGTGGGCGCCAGGCAATGCGGCGCGCCGGAACGCCGCAGCGTGGCGAGCACGTCGAACTCCCAACTGGTCATGTCGAAGGTCGAGAAGGTCTTGTCCAGCCGGCGCTGCAGCAGGGCCGCGCAGCGCTTGACCCGGCCGATGGCGCCCATCGGGCTCGCATCGAGATCGGGGCGCTCGCGGCGCCATTGTTCGAGGATCGCGTCGACCGAGTCCGGCTGCCGTTTGCTTCTGGCCATGATGGCTCCTGATTTGTCTTGACTTCAAGACAAGTTGTCTTCAGGCTAGGATCTTATCTTGAATTGAAGATAGTTTCATGAGCGCAGCCTCGCACCGCCCGGTCTGGATCGACATGCTCCTGACCGCCCTGGCCCCGGCCATCTGGGGTTCGACCTACATCGTCGCGTCCGAGCTGTTGCCGCCGGACCGACCTTTCACCGCCGCCCTGATCCGCACCTTGCCGGCCGGGTTGTTGCTGGTCGCCTTCATGCGGCATTGGCCGGCGCGCGGCGAATGGCTCCGCCTGCTGGGCCTGTCGGGCTTGAACATCGCCGTCTTCCAGGCGCTGCTGTTCGTCGCCGCCTACCGCCTGCCCGGCGGTCTCGCCGCGGTGGTCGGCGCGATCCAGCCCTTGCTGGTGATCGCCCTGACCTGGGCGGTCGACCAGCGCCGGCCGTTGCAGTTCACCGTCTGGGCCTGCGTGCTCGGGGTGATCGGCATGGGCGTGCTGCTGCTGTCGCCGGACACGGTATGGGAGCCGGTCGGCATCGCCGCGGCTCTGGCCGGCGCCGCCTGCATGGCGACCGGCAACTACCTGACCCGGCGCTGGCGCAGCGATATGCCGGTGTTCGCCCTGACCGGTTGGCAGCTGCTGCTCGGCGGCCTGATGTTGGCGCCGGTGGCCTTCGCCATCGATGCACCGCTGCCGCGCCTGAGCGCGATGCAGATCTCGGCCTATGTCTATCTGTCGATTGCCGGCGCTCTGATCTCGTATGCCCTGTGGTTCCGCGGCCTGGCGCGTCTGCCGCAGGTGGCGGTGTCCTCGCTCGGCCTGTTGAGCCCATTGACTGCGGTGATCCTCGGCTGGGCCTTGCTCGGCCAATCGCTCACCGGTCTGTCGCTGCTCGGCTTGCTGATCGTGCTCGGCAGCGTGCTGGCCGTGCAATGGCGCAGCAGCAGGCCGGCCTGAACTTGCGTGCTCGCTTCTCCCCCGATCTCTCATCAACAAATGTCATGAACCATCCGATCAGACAACTCATCGAATCGCGCGTGTCGGCCAACCGTTACGACCCGAATCGACAGATCTCCGACGAGAACATCGCCGCCCTGGTCGATCAGGCCACGCGCGCGCCGTCGGCCTACAACTTCCAGAACTGGAAATTCATCGCCGTGCGCACGCCCGAGGCGAAAGCGCGCCTGAAGGCGCTGTCCTACGGCCAGCAGAAGATCGCCGACGCTTCGGTGGCCTTCATCGTCTGCGGTACGCTCGCGGCGCACGAACACCTGCAGCGGGCGCTGCAACCCTCGGTCGATGCCGGAATCATGGCGCAATCGATGGCCGACGGTTGGGTCGCCCAGGCGACGCGTGCGCACGCCGACGATCCGTCCTTGCAACGCGACGAAGCCATTCGTTCGGCGTCGCTGGCGGCAATGACCCTGATCCTCGCCGCCGAAGGCATGGGCTGGGCCACCGGCGCGATGGGTGGGATCGATTTCGCGGGTGTCGCGCGCGAGTTCGCCCTCGCCGCCGACGAAGTGCCGGTGTTGGTCGTCACCGTCGGCCATCCGCTGCCGGGCAACTGGCCGCAGAAACCGCGCAAGCCGGTGCACGAGGTCATCGCCTACGTTTGAACGCGCCGGCGCCGGGGTCAGCGGACCCGGGTCGAGAGGAATTCGGCGAGCGCGCTGCCGATCGCATGCGGTGCGTCTTCCTGCAGGTAGTGAATGCCCGGCACCGTCACTTCGGTCTGGTTCTTCCAACTGCGGCAGAACTCGCGTGCGCGTCCGGTCAACAAGGCCCCGGGCTCGGCGTTGACGAACAACTTCGGCAGGGTGCTCGATGCCAGCCAATCGGCGTACGCGTCCACGGCCTGGGCGACGTCGGCCGGCTCGCCGTCGATCGGCAGCTCGCGCGCGAACGCCAGGGTGGGCAGGCGCGATTCGCGGGTCGCGAACGGTGCACGATAGGCCTGCAATTCCTCTTCGCTGAGTTGGCGCAGGATGCTCTTGGGCAGTACGGTCTCGACGAAGAAGTTCTCGTCGAGCACGAGTCGTTCGCCCTGTTCCGAACGCATCGCCCGGAACAAGCTGTCGCGGCCGGCGGGGAAGTCCGCCCAACTCCGCGATTGCACCAGCGATTCCATGTAGGCGATCGCGGCGATGCGCTGCGGATGCCGGCGTGCGTAATGGAAGCCGAGCGCCGAGCCCCAGTCGTGCAGCACCAGGGCGATGCCTGCGGGCAGGTCCATGGCTTCGAACCAGGCGTCGAGATAGCGCACGTGGTCGGCGAAGCGATAGCCGCCGCCGGGCATCGGGCCGGACTGACCCATGCCGGCCAGATCCGGTGCGAGGCAACGGCCGAGGTGGCGCACCTGCGGAATGATGTTGCGCCACAGATACGACGAGGTCGGGTTGCCGTGCAGGAACACGATCGGCGCGCCCTCGCCGATATCGACGTAGCTGATTTCGGTATCGAGCACCTGCATGCGCCGGCGCGGCAGGGTGTCGACGGGGAGCACGGGGTGTTCTTGGGCGTTCATGGCAGGCCTTCCGATTGGACTGACCTGATTTTTTCCCCGCCGCCCGCGCACCGGTAGGGCCAGATGCGGGCAAAAACATCGGGCCAGCTAGCTCGCGGGAGACGGCGGTCCGTCTCCTGCGACGACTCAGGGCTTGGGATGGGCGAGAAAGAAATCCCAAGTGAGACCGCTGGCATCGGGGCCGGAGGGATCGCCGTAGAGGCTGCAAGGGCAGCCGCCGGGATAGGCATGGCCGGCGCCGTCGATCAGATAGGACTCGATCAAGGACGGGCCGGTCGCCGCTGCGCGATACACCTTGTGGGTGTAGGAGCGGCCGCCCGGCACCTGGCCGTGCACCACCTCGTCGGCGACGGTGTCGATGCCCGCGACCGTCGCCCACTGCCCGACGATGCGCTCGGCGGTGGCCGGGGCGACGACGAGGTCGGCAGTGCCCTGGAAAATCAGGGTGGGCACGGCGCGCCGGCGGCTGCCCATCTCGGCGATGGCCTTGTTGCCGGAGGTTTCGGGCGACTGCAGTTGCAGGATGTCGCAGTCGTACTCGCAGCCGGCGAGGATGCTGGCAGCGGCGTACAGGTCGGGATAGGCGACGGCCATGATGTTGGCCATGACCCCGCCGGCGGACACGCCGGTGACGTAGATCCGCCGCGGATCGACGCTGTAGCGCGAGCGCAGCTTGTTGGTGATGCCGGCAATGATCGACGGCTCGCCGAGGCCGCGATGCTGGTTGCTTTCCAGGTACCAGTTCCAGCAGCCGAGCGGATTGGCGAGGTTGTTCTGGTCGGGAAAGACGACGATGAAACCGCGTTGCTCGGCGAGCTGGGTCCAGCCCGAGAGCAACTCGAAACCGACGTCGTTCTCGGTGCAGCCGTGCAGGGCCACCAGCATCGGCATCGGCACGCCGGGGCGGTAACTGCTCGGCACGTAGCCGTGGTAATCGCGGGCGCCGGCCAGGCTGACGTAGAGGTCGCGGAAATAGCCGGCTGCGTATGCGGGCGCCGGGATCGACGACACCAACAACAGGGCGGCGAGTGCGCACAGGAAGCGATGGCGCAGGGCGATGGACGATAACCACATGACAGTCTCTCCTGGCGGCCGGACGACCGCGTGGTCTTCGCGTTGTAGCCGCTCGCATCGGGCCGGGTTTCACCGCGGGCGCACCATGTGTTGACCACAGCCGATCGCTTACGCGAAGTGCGGGCCGCGGTCGCGAATCCATCCGGACCTCGCCGACGGGCGCGGCCACCGCGCTAAGCTGGGGCGCACCTCACCGCATCGGCCAGGGAGTCTCGATGAGCCAGCGCTATACCTTCGAAAATCTCGGCGAGTACGCATCGAAGGAGCTCGGTGTATCCCCCTGGCAGACGGTCGACCAGACGATGATCGACCGATTCGCCGAGACCACCGGCGACCGCCAGTGGATCCATGTCGATGTCGAACGCTGCCGCAAGGAGAGCCCGTTCGGCGGCACCATCGCCCACGGTTTCCTGTTGTTGTCGTTGCTCGCGCCGCTGCAGATGCAGCTCGGCATCCTGCCCGAAGACATTTCGCAGGCCCTCAACGCCGGTCTCGGCGAGGTCAGGTTCCAGGCGCCGGTGCTGGCCGGCGAGCGGGTGCGGGTGCGAGTGGCCCTGGTCCGCGTCGAAGCGAAGGGCGAGGGCCGCCTGCTGATGATCACCCGCAACGTCATGGAAATAGACGGCAAGGACAAGCCGGCGCTGGTCGCCGAGATGGCGGCGATGCTGTACCGCTGATCGAGCGGGGCTGCGCTGACCGCGTGCCGCGCTCAGTGGCGGCGCAGTTCGCTCGGCGAAACCCCGAAGTGCTGACGGAACACGCGGCAGAAATTCGACTGCGACCGGAAGCCGTTGCGGTAGGCGATCTCGGAGATCGGCAGTTTCGCCAAAGCGGCATTGCTGAGCATGTCGTGGGCCTTGCCCAGGCGCAGGGCGCGCAGCCGCTCCATCACCGACTGCCCGCTGTCGCGGAACAGACGGTGCAGATAGCCTTCGGAAATGCTGCAGCGCTGGGCGATCATTTCGGCCGACAAGTCTTCGTTCGAGTAATGCGCCTCGATGAAATCCAGCGCGCGCTGCTTGTGCGCGGCAGCCAGCGAGCGGTCGTCGCAGAAGGTGCGCGAATCGCCGCGCAGCATCAGCGCGACCAGGTCGCACAGCTGGGTGGTCAGCACCTGCGCCTCGCCTTCGCCGAGTTGCTTGGCCAGGCGGTCGATCTGCCGCGCATAGGCGCCGAGCAATTCCGCGCGCGGATCGGTGCCGTCCAGCGGCGCCGAGAACACGGTCGGCAGATGCGACACGCGTTGCTGCAGCAGATGCGTCGGTATCAGGGTGTTGAAGCTTTTGTAGCAGCCTTCCGGTTGGACTTCGCCGACCACCGCGGCCGAGATCAGATAGATGCGGTCCGGCACCAGGATCACTTCGTGGCCGCCGACGACGTTGCGCGAGCTGCCGGCGGCGGGCAGGGCGAGCACGTAGTTCTGCGCCAGGCCCGACAGATGCTGCGGAGTGCGGCGCATGTGCAGGCCGCTGAGGGCGATGTGGTTGAGTTGCAGCGCGCCGACCGATTGGCTCGCCAGCCAGCCCATGCGTCCTTCGGGACGGGTCAGTTGAATGTCGGCGCTGCCGAAGCCCGGCGAATGCACGGTCGACCAGCCGCCCATCGCGATCCGTGGACCCGCCGCGGCCTTGGCGGGGAATGCAGTCGGCGCTGCAACCTCGGTTGCGAACATGGCGATCCCTCGGTGAACTATCGATCGGCATCTTAGGAGCGTTGCGGCTCGCGCTGCATGTTGCGACGCAGCACGTCTGTGCACTCAGGGTCAATGCGGTGTGCTCCCGCGGTGGAACCGCCGCGCCCTGTCGCCGCTATGTTGCAGGCATGCCGTCATCGCGACGGCGGCGATGCGCGCAGGGGAACGGACCAGGATGAGACACAGGCTTTTGAGCGTGGCGATCGGTGTGGCGATGTCGACGCAACTGTCGGCGGTACGGGCGCAGGAGGTGCAGGGGGCATCGCCCGAGACCGGAACCGCGGCCGAAGCGGCGCCGATCGAATCGGAAAAGAAACCCACCCAGTTGGAATCGATCACGGTGACCGCGCGCAAACGCGAGGAAACCCTGCAGGACGTGCCGGTCGCGGTCAGCGCCTTCACCGCCTCGGCCCTGTTCAAGCAGAACGTGCAGACCCTCGCCGACCTGCAAGGCAAGGTGCCGTCGCTGCAGGTGTATGCGGCGCGCGGTTCCAACACCACCCTGACCGCCTACATCCGCGGCATCGGCCAGTCCGACCCGACCTGGGGTTTCGACCCGGCGGTGGGCGTGTACCTCGACGACGTCTATCTGGCGCGGCCGCAGGGCGCCTTGCTCGATGTGTTCGACGTCAGTCGCATCGAAGTACTGCGCGGCCCGCAGGGCAGCCTGTACGGCAAGAACACCATCGGCGGCGCGATCAAGTACGTGTCGAGCCCCTTGCCCAAGAGCACTCAAGGTTCCATCGAGGCCACCGTGGGCACGCACGGCGAACGTGGCGCCAAGGCCAGCCTGGGCGGCGCCAGCGACGATGGCGTCTGGCGCGCCCGCGTCGCCGTCGCCAGCATGCACAACGACGGCTACGGCAAGAACCTGGTCCAGGACAGCCGCAACGGCAACAAGAACACCAATGCCGCGCGCGCCACCTTCGGCTATTTCCCGTCCGACAACTTCAACGTCGAACTCGCGCTCGACGGCATGCACGACAACTCCAATCCGCGCGGCGCCAAGATGTTGAAGGCGAACAAGTATTATCCCGCCTACCGGCCGCTCGCCAGCGACTTCGACACCCGCAGCGCCATGCCCCAGGTCAACCACAGCGAGCTGGAAGGCGCGGCGCTGACCTTCAAATGGATCGCCAGCGCCGACTGGGCGTTCAAGTCGATCACCGCCTACCGCAGCTCGTCGACCCAGAGCAACATCGATTTCGATACCTTGCCGGAACGCATCGGCGAAGCTTCCGGCGGTTACAGCGATCATCAGTTCAGCCAGGAACTGCAGGCCAACTACGATGCCGGCGGCAAGCTCCACGGCGTGTTCGGCCTGTTCTACTTCAGGGGCGCGGCCGGCGGCATCAACCGCAGCACCTTCCTGGGCTCGCCGCCGTACACCGCGTTGCGGCTGTCGCAGTATGCGGTCAGCAGCGGGCGCATCGGCACCCGCAGCATCGCCGCCTACGGCGATTTCACCTGGGATCTCGACCCGCAGTGGAGCCTCGACCTGGGGCTGCGCCTGACCGAAGAAACCAAGGACGCGCTGATCCAGAACTATGCCTATGCCGACGGCGCCTTCCAGGTGCCGATCGCCGAGCTGGCCGACTTCACCGGTTCCCACACCTCGCGCAACGTATCGCCGAAGCTGACTTTGTCCTGGCGCGCCAACGATCACGTCAACCTGTATGCCAGCTACAACGCCGGCTTCCATTCCGGCGGCTACAACATCCGCGCCAACTGCGCGGTGATCCCGGCCTCGTGCCGGCCGATCGACGACGAGAAGGTCCAGTCCTACGAGCTGGGCAGCAAGATGACCTTCTTCGACGACCGCCTGATGATGAACACCTCGTTGTTCCACAACGACTACAGCAACATCCAGTTGTCGGTGTTCACCTCCTACACCTTGCCGAACGGCAGCCCGGGCTTCTTCGGCGACTTCACCAACGCCGGCAAGGGCACCATCCAGGGACTGGAGCACGAGTTCGCCTGGAAACCCTCCGAGCATTGGACGCTCAGCGGCAACGTCGCTTACCTGCGCAGCAAGTACGACGAGTATCGCAGCGGCGGAGTCGACATCGCTGACAGCCAGCGCTTCACCAACGCACCGAAGTGGTCGGGCGGGCTGAGTCTGGACGCGCTGTATCCGCTCGCGAGCGGCGGCAGCCTCGGCGGACGCATCAACTACAGCTACCAGAGCAAGACCTATCCCGAGACCACGTTGTCGCCGTTGATCGCGCAGCCGGCCTACGGCCTGTGGAACGCCGGCCTGATCTGGCAGATCAACCAGCCGTGGACCTTGAGCCTGCAGGGCAGCAACCTGGGCAACAAATCGTATCGCAGCACCGGTTACCACATCGCAGCGCTCGACATCGTCACCGGTTTCTACGGCGCGCCGCGCACCGTAAGCCTGTCGGCGCGCTACGAATTCTGAGCGCAGGTCCTCCGACGCTCGCCGCGAACGCTGCGGGCGTTTCGATCGGCCCTCGATCGGCATTCGCTCAGGGGCCGGTCGCTCTTTCGTTGGCACAGGAATCTCCCCCCATCATGTCGGCTGAACCCTACGACGCATTGCATTGGCACAGCCGCGACGGGCTGCGGCTGTACGCCCGCGATTACCCCGCGGCGATCTACGCCGACGCGAGGCCGCGCTGCCCGGTGATCTGCATTCCGGGCCTGACCCGCAACTCGGCCGATTTCGACGAGATCGCCACGGTGCTCGCCGCGGCCGGGCGGCGCGTGCTGGCGGTGGATCTGCGCGGCCGCGGCCGCTCGCAGTACGCCGATGACCCCTCAACCTACAGCGCCGACCGTTATGCGCTGGATATTCTCGATCTGATGGCCGCGCAATCGATTCCGCGCGCGGTTTTCATCGGCACCTCGCTCGGCGTGTGGGTGACCATGACCGTGGCGGTGAAGCAGCCTGCGGCGGTGGCGGCGGCGGTGCTCAACGACGCCGGCCCGCAGGCGCCGAAGTCGGCGCTGGACCGGATCGCGCGCTACGCCGGCGTGCCGGTGCCGGCGATGACGCGCGAGGACGCGGCGGCGTATATCGAACGCATCGGCAGCGCCGCCTATCCGAAGTACACGCGCGCGGACTGGGCGCGAATGATCGAGCGTATGTTCCGGATTCGCGACGATGGCCTGCTGGTGCTCGATTACGACCCGAAGATCATCCGCACGGTCAGCCCGACCAAGCTGTGGCTGCTGCGCCCGCTGATGTGGCACCTGTACCGCAAGCTCGCCGCCGGCCGGCCGATCCTGCTGCTGCGCGGTGCTTTGTCCGACATCCTCGAGGCCAAGACTGCGCGGCGCATGGCCGCGGTGTCGCCCTTGGTGCGCCTGGTCGAGGTGCCCGATGTCGGCCATGCGCCGTCCTTGTCGGAACTGGATGCCCGGATCGGCATAGAAACCCTGCTCGACGTTGCGGATTGAGACCGCGGCCCTGTCTGCGCACGTCGATGCCCTCAATCTGGGCGGGCCGCGGCGAGCGCCGCGTGCCTCGCCCTCTTGCCTTAGCCCCTTCGCCCTGACCGAGCGTTCCCGCGACACGGAGACCCTTCCATGCTGGATGCACCGCAACCGCTGTTGCCCGAGATCTTCGCCCTGCACGGCCGCTGGCGCGCGCGCTCGCCAGCGCTGGTCGCGCCGCAGCGTACCCTGGACTGGCAAAGCCTGGACCGCAGCACCAACCGCATCGCCAATGCCCTGATCGGCGCCGGCGCGCGCCACGGCGACCGCGTCGCGATGCTGATGTCCAACTGCATCGAGATGGCCGAGTTGATCGTCGGCATCATGAAGGCCGGCTGCGTCGCCGTGCCGCTGAACACCGCGATCAGCGCCGAGAGCGCGGCGAGCATGTTGGCCGATTCCGGGGCCGTATTCGTATTCGCGACCGCCGATCACGCCGCCCGCGTCGGTGCGATCGCCGGCATCGCCCGCATCGAAGTCGCAGGCGAGGGCGCCCCGGCCACGGCCGGTTGGCGCGGGTATGCCGATTGGCTCGGCGGCGCCGACGCGCATCCGCCGGCGGTGCCGGTGGCCGCGACCGATCTGTGCAACATCATCTATTCCTCGGGCACCACCGGCGAGCCGAAAGGCATCGTCCACACGCATGGCACGCGCGTGGCCTGGGCCTACGACGCGGCGCTGGCGCTGCGTTATCACGCCGGGGCCCGCACCCTGCTGGTCACCGGGCTGTACTCGAACATCAGCTGGGCGGCCTTGCTCGGCACCTGGTTGAGCGGCGGCACGGTGGTGTTGCGGCACGTCTTCGACGTCGCCGACACCCTGGCGACGATCGCGCGCGAGCGCATCACCCACACCGCGATGGTGCCGGTGCAGTACCAGCGCCTGCTCGATCATCCGCAGTTCCGGACCACCGACCGCTCCTCGCTGCAAGCGATCATGAGCGTGGGTTCGTCCTTGCCGCTGGCGACCAAGGCCGGCCTGATCGAGACCTGCCGCTGCGATGTGATCGAGGTTTACGGCACCACCGAAGGCATCATCACCGCGCTCGACCCGGAGGACGCCGAGGGCCATCTCGCCTCGGTCGGCAAGCCCTTGCCGGGTGTCGACCTGCTGATTCTCGACGAACACGATCGCCCGCTCGAAGCCGGCGAGGCCGGCGAAATCGTCGGCCGCAGCCGTTTCGCCATGGCGGGGTATTGGCGCCGGCCCGAGGCGACCGCGCAGGCCTTGTGGGTCGACGAGGCCGGACGCACCTGGCTGCGCACCGGCGACATCGGCCGCCTCGACGAGGAGGGTTATCTGTACATCCTCGACCGCAAGAAGGACCTGATCATCTCCGGCGGCCAGAACATCTATCCGGCCGACATAGAAGCCGTGCTGATGCAGCACGCCGCGATCGCCGAATGCGCGGTGATCGGCGTGCCGAGCCCGGTCTGGGGCGAATCGCCGCTGGCCCTGGTGATCGTCAAGGACGCCGAGGCCGGCGACGGCGAAGCGATCAAGCACTGGCTCAACGAGCGGGTCGGCAAACAGCAGCGGGTCGCCGCGGTCGAGATCCGCGATCACTTGCCGCGTAACCCGACCGGCAAGCTGCTCAAGCGCGAGCTGCGCGCGCCGTACTGGCCGAGCGTCTGAGCCGCGGCTTCGCAGCGAAGCGGCGAAGATCGCCTGTGCGCAGAGTGCGGGCTGTCCGCGGCCGGGCGGTCAGCGGGTGGCCTCGACGATCAAGGCATGAGGCTGCTCGAGGTAGTTGTGCCAGAAGTCGTCGTCCCTGACGCTGCGTCCGGTCTCCGACAGGGTCGGCATGTGCCACTGCGTGCTACTGAAACCGGCCTCGCGGAAGGCGCGGTCGTGCGCGTCGCGCGACCAATAGAACGCATCCAGGTCGAGCGTGTGCTCGCCGAACCAGGCGTGCAGGTGCACCGGCGCGCCTTCCTGCCGGCCCTGCGCGGCGCTCAGGGTCATGCCGTAATGCCGGTACCACTGTTCGTCGCTGGAGAACTCCGGGTTCAGCACCGCCGCGACGAAACGGTCGCCCGGGCCGGACAAGGCCTCGAAGGCGGTGCGGCAGATCGCGCTCAGGCCTGCGCGGGATTCGGCATACGGCAATACATACACCGCCGTGACCAGATCGAAGCGCTCGCCGAGGTCCTCGGCGACGGTGCTCGGGTCGCGCGCGGCATCGCGCCAGTAGTAGCTGATACCGAGCGGGGCCAGGCGCTCGTGGGCACGGGCGTGGCTGATCATCCCGGCCGACACGTCCATGCCGACCACGCGGCGTGCGCCGCGCTCGGCGATGGCGCGGGTGTAGAGCCCGCTGCCGCAGCCCAGGTCGAGCACGCGCAGGCCGCGGGTGTCGCCGACCACGCGCAGCACGCTGTGCATTTCGATATGGCGGCGAAACGGCATTTCGTCGATGCTGCTCTCGTAGGCGTCGGCGAGCGCATCGAACTGGCTGTCCATCGTGTGCATGGGAACCTCGGTAACGTCGGTGGATGGGTCACCAGGCGACCGGCAGGCTGACCGGCCGGATGAAGAGGATGTTCTCCTCCCAG
This sequence comes from Lysobacter antibioticus, assembly GCF_001442535.1. Lineage (NCBI taxonomy): Bacteria > Pseudomonadati > Pseudomonadota > Gammaproteobacteria > Lysobacterales > Lysobacteraceae > Lysobacter > Lysobacter antibioticus. The sequence continues at coordinate 3,094,035 of NZ_CP013141.1, forward strand.
GGAATCTCGCTGGCGGGTACGGCGAGGGCGAGGCGCGGAAAGCGAGCGAACAACATGCGATAGGCGACTTCCAGGAACATCCGCACCAGCGCCGAACCGAGGCAGAAGTGCGGGCCGGCGCCGAAGGTCGCGGTGCCGTCAGTCGAGCGGTGGATATCGAATTTGGCCGGGTGCCTGTAGTACTTCGGGTCCCAGGTCACGCCGAGCATGGTGGCGCATACCGCTTCGCCGCGACGGATCACCGTGTCCTTGAGCGCCACGTCTTCGGTGGCCACGCGCGGCAGGCCCAGCACGCCGTTATGGTGATAGCGCAACACCTCTTCGATCGCCTTGGGCCAGAGGGTGGGATCGTCGATGCACTGCTGCAACTGGGCGCGATGTTCCAGCAAGGTCAACACGCCGGTCGACAGCGGCGGGATCAGCGGCTCCGAGCCGGTGACGAACAGATAGCAGACGGTGCCGACGAGTTCGTCTTCGTCGATCAAGCCTTGCCTCCGCGCTTCGATCAAGGCGCCGATGGGATCGGCGAGGCCGGGGTGCCTGCGCTTGAGCGCGACGATGTCGCGCGAGAAATCCAGGATCTTGGCCGTCGCCTGCGCGACTTCCTCCGCCGTCGCTTGGTAATTGGTTTGGGTATGGAAGTACGCCAGGTACTGCTCGCGAAAATCCACCGGCACCTGCAGCATGTCGCAGCTGCTGTGCAGCGGCAGTTGGGTGGAATAGGCCTGCATCAGGTCGGCGGGGTTGTCGCCCTCGGCCATGGCGTCGAGCAACTGCGCGGCATGCCGTTCGACCAGCGGACGGAACCGCTCGACGCCGCTGCGGGTGTAGAAATGGCCGATGACCCGGCGTACCCGGGTGTGGTCGGGCGGATCGAGATTGAACAGGCCGCCGGGCACCGCGGTGAAATCCTCGCCGACGAAGCGCGGTGCGCCCGCGTAGGTCAGGTCGCGGGAGAAGCGTTTGTCGCTGAGGACCAGGCCGATGTCGTCCTTGTTCGTGACCATCCAGGCGCGGGTGCCGCTGGGCAGGCTGATCGGGCACACCGGCCGGTGTTTGCGCGCCCAGGCGATGGTCTCGGGCGGCGTGCCGAGCGGGCCGATGGCGAACGGATAGCTGAGGATGTCCTGGGCTTGATCGAGCGGGCTGGGCATGGCGACTCTCCTGTCGCTATTCGAACGAGACGAATCCTTGACCATCGGTCCGGGCGAGCGCGGCGTCGCTTCCGATCGACAGCGAGCGGACCAGGGCGATCGGTCGCGGGTAGGCGAAGACCGAGCTGCGCACGCCGTAGATCGCCGGGCTGTCGACGAAGAAGGGCAGCTCGGCGAGCGGGTAATGGACGGCCTGGGCGAGCTGCCTCTCGTCCGGGCGCCGGCCCATGGCGCCTTCGACCGCGTTGATCGCGGCGTTGCGGCAGGCTTGCCGCACCGAGAAATCTTCGTGATAGGAGCGCCGTACTTGCTGCCGCAAGGCCAGGTAGGAGCGGTTTTCGAGCAGCCGCGTCCAACTGCGGATGCGTTGCTGCGGCTGCTCGACATCGTGGTCCTGCAGGCTACGCAGGCTGGTGTTGCGCAGCCGCAGCAATTCGCGCCTGAGCTTGCGCGTCGCCTCGATCGGAGCGACACCCGCGGCGGTGAGCGTATAGATCGCCTCGTAGCCCGGCAGCAGCACGTCGACCTTGCGGAAGTGCCGGCAACCCCAGGCGATCATGCGCTGGATGGCGATGGCGCTGAAATAGCCGTTGAACGGACTCAGCCCGATCACGACATGTTCGGCCCTGTCGACAATGGCTGCGCAGGCATCGGTGTAGGGATGCGCGTACGGTCGGCCGGAGGCGTCGTCGGCGGCGATCGGCAGGCGAGGGCGGTCCAGTGTTTCGGCGGCGATCGAGACAGACATGACCCCCACTCCTCCTTGAGCCGATCAAGACGTTTGCGCCGACGCGGCCGGCGAATGCGGCATGTCGAACATCGCGGTCGCCGCTGTATCGGCCGCGAACCTTGCGGATCCGGCCGTCGTTGTGCGTCCGGCGCCTGGCGCCTCCATGGCGGCAAGAGGTGCCGCGGCCATGCAGGCCGACCCGAAAGCTCGGGCGGCACTCTACGCCGATCACGCGTGGACGACGTTACCTCGGTCGCGTTTATGGAGTTCGTCGGCACCGAAGCGGAGGACTGCGGGTGCCCGTCACGATTCATCCTGGAACGCGCAAGCAAAGCGATGCGGAGTTAACCCGGATGAGCGTGGGTGAGCGTCGAATCGAATGGAGATTCGGCGCCGGTCGTCGGCATTTCCTCCAGGCCTGCGGTGCTCGGCAGGCAGCGATGCGGCAACCGCAGGCCGCTTCGAGTCCTTATGCGCAGCGATCCGCCTTATCGCCGATGCGGCGCGGCGGGCAAGCGCGGGGCCGATGGTTTATGGTTTCGGCGGTGCGGACGGCTTGGCGGCCGCTCCATCGACTTCATCGAAAGCCGCGCCGCGGCTTTCTCCATCCAGCCGCAGGACGACGATGAAACTCAGACATTGGTATCTGCTGCTGTGCCTGCCGGGATCGCTGCTGCCGTATGCGCAGTTGCTGCCGTGGCTGGTCGAGCACGGCCCGGATCTGCCGCGTTTCTTCGCCGAGCTGTTTTCCACGCGCATCGGCGCCTTCTTCGGCATGGACGTGCTGGTGTCGGCGCTGGTGCTGCTGGTGTTTATCGCAAGCGAAGGCCGTCGCCTGCGCGTGCGCCGTCTGTGGGCGCCGGTCGTCGCGACCCTGCTCGTGGGAGTATCCCTGGGGCTGCCGTTGTTTCTGTATCAGCGCCAGGCGAAACTCGATGCCGGTATGCCCTGAGGGGCAAACCCGACGCAGCGCAGGAGGCGCAATGAACCCGCATCCGTCCGACGAATCTTGCCCGCGCTGCGGTTCGGCCGCCGCCTTGGCGCCGAAGTTGCTGTTGATCGACGAAGCCTGGGTCGCCACGCCGGGCAAGGACCCCCGGATGGCATATGCGGCCGATCTTCGCGTCGACGACGTCCTGCCCTCGCACCTGCGCGAGGCGCCGTTGCAACAGTTCGTCGAGGGGTGTTACTGCCGGAACTGCGGCACCGGCTTCGTATCCGAGCAGGCGCTCACGGCCGAGCGCCGCCGGTATAAGTGACGCGGCCGGCGAGCCGGGCTCCGCTCCTGCGACAGGAGCGGAGTCGGTGCAGCGCGACGGAATCCGCCGCGGACTCAGAGTTCGATGCAGTCGAACTTCACGTCGGGGTCGACGTCGGCGTCGTAATCGACGTCGCTGCGCTCGAAGCCGAACAGCTTGAGGAACTCGTGCTTGTAGGCGGCGTAGTCGGTGAGCTCGAACAGGTTCTCGGTGGTGACCTGCGGCCACAGCGCCTTGCAGGTGTCCTGGACGTCGTCGCGCAGTTCCCAGTCGTCCAGGCGTAGGCGATGCTCTTCGTCGGTCTGCGGCGCCTGGCCGTCTTCGCGATAGAGGCGCTCGCGGAACAAACGGCTGAGCTGGTCGACGGTGCCTTCGTGCAGGCCCTTTTCCTTCATCACCTTGAACACCAGCGAGATGTACAGCGGCATCACCGGGATGGCCGCGCTGGCCTGGGTCACCACCGATTTCAACACCGCCACGTTGGCGCCGCCGCCGATCTTGCGCAGGCGCGCATCCAGGCGCTGGGCGGTCAGGTCGAGGTCGACCTTGGCCTTGCCGAGCGCGCCGTGCCAGTAGATCGGCCAGGTGATTTCGGTGCCGATGTAGCTGAAGGCGACGGTGCGCGCGCCCGGCGCCAGCACGCCGGCGCGTTCGAGCGCGTCGATCCACAGCTCCCAGTCCTGCCCGCCCATCACCGTGACGGTGTCTTCGATCTCCTGCTCGGTGGCGGGCTCGACCGTGGCCTGGATGATGGTGTCTTTATTGGTGTCGATCGCGGTCGAGACGTAGGGCTCGCCGATGGTCTTCAGCGCCGAGCGCTTGAGCTCGCCGGTGTCGGGCAGCTTGCGCACCGGCGAGGCCAGCGAATACACGATCAGGTCGATCTGGCCGCCCATCTCGTTCTTGATCAGCTCGATGGCGGTGTCGCGCGCTTCATTGGAGAAGGCGTCGCCGTTGATCGACTTGCTGTACAGGCCATCGGCCTTCGCGAACTTGTCGAACGCGGCCGAGTTGTACCAGCCGGCGGTGCCGGCCTTCTTGTCGCTGCCGGGCTTCTCGAAGAACACGCCGAGGGTGTCGGCGCCGAAGCCGAACGCGGCGGTGATGCGCGCGGCCAGACCGTAGCCGCTGGACGCGCCGATCACCAACACCTTCTTCGGACCATCCTTGCGTACGCCGCGCGCGCGCGTGGCTTCGATCTGCTCGCGTACGTTGAGCTCGCAGCCGAGCGGGTGCGTGGTGGTGCAGATGAAGCCGCGAACCTTGGGGTGGATGATCAACTGGTCTACCTCGTCATCGATGGGGCGCCCGCGACAGCGCGATGCGCGCCGCGGGCTGGAGAGTGCTGCCGTCGCGGTCGAAGGCGAGCCGTGGCGCATCCGTCGCGAGCGGCCGTCCGGCCGCGGCCGGGCCTTGAAGCGCAGCCCGGACAAGCTCGGGGGCGGCGCGATGCCGTCGACCGGCCAGGGCGAAAAGTATGCCTCGAACGGGTGCGCTCGCCCAGCCGAGGCCGGGGAGCGGCCGGCCCTTTGGTTGATCGCGGTTTCCGAACGGTGGCGTATTGCGCATCATGGGCGTCGCTGCGCACGACGCGCCCGCGGCGGCCCGGGCTCCGACATTAATCGGACATCGAGGATGCGAGCCTCGGTCGATTGCGTCTCTTGCCGGTGCGCGCGGGCGTAGGGAAGGCGCGATCGGCCTCGGTACAATGCCGGCGCTTCGCGTTGCCGGCGTTCGCGGCGGCACGACCTAGCTGCGCGACCCTGCTTCGAGACCCTGCTTCGAGACCACGCCACCCACACCGATCACGCGATGACCACGATCCCGCACAGTGCCGCGCCATACCACGTCGCCAGACGCAACCAGGTCGTCCTGTTCTGGGTGTTGGCGGTGCTGGTGCTCGGCGTCGGACTGGGCCTGCGCGATCCCTGGCCGGCCGACGAACCGCGTTTCGCCCTCGTCGCCAAGCAGATGATCGAGAGCGGCGATTGGCTGTTCCCGCATCGCGGCCACGAACTGTATTCGGACAAGCCGCCGTTGTTCATGTGGCTGCAGGCCGCCGCCTACCGAGTGTTCGGCGAGTGGCGCATCGCCTTCCTGCTGCCCTCGCTGCTGGCCTCGCTGGGCACGCTGTGGTGCGTGGTCGATCTCGGCCGCCGCCTGTGGACGCGTCGTGTCGGTCTCTACGCCGGCTATGCGCTGTTGTTCGCCCTGCAGTTCACTTGGCAGGCGAAGAAGGCCCAGATCGATCCCCTGGTGGTGTTCTGGATCACCCTGGCCAACTACGGTCTGCTGCGCCACGTCTTGCTGAGCGCGCGCAAACGGGGCCCGGACTGGCCGATGTGGATGCTCGGCTGGGCCGCGGCGGGGCTGGGCACGATCAGCAAGGGCGTCGGCGCGATCGCCTTGCTGATGCTGATCCCGGCCGGCATCGCCTCGTTGCGCGGCTGGAACGTGAAGCTGCACGCGAACAACGCGAAGTTCTGGCTCGGGCCGCTGGCCTTCGTCGCCGCCACCGGCATCTGGTTGGTGCCGCTGGCGATCGCCGCGCTCGGGCCGGATGGCGGCCAGTACTCGGCCTATCTCAACGACATCCTGGTGCGCCAGACCGCCAAGCGTTATGGCGCGTCCTGGGATCACGGCCAACCCACCTGGTACTTCCTGGAAGTGATGGCGACCATGTGGTTGCCGACCATGCTCGCCTTGCCGTGGGCGCTGCCGGCCTGGCGCCGGCGTCTGCGCCGTCGCGATGCGCGTTATCTGTTGCCGTTGGCGTGGTGGTTGCTGGTCCTGCTGTTCTTCAGCATTCCCGGCGGTAAGCGCGATATGTACATCTTGCCGGCGTTGCCGATGGTGGCGTTGGCGCTGGCGCCGTTGCTGCCGGGCTTGCTGCGCAAGGCATCGGCGCAGCGCGTCGCGCTCGGTTTCACCGCGGTGTTGTCCGTGTTGTTGCTGAGCGGCGGCCTGGCGATGTGGTTCGGCGATCCCGGCTTCGAACGGCGCTTCGTTGCCGAGCGCTCGCTCGAGGACGTGTCCTCGGCGCTGGCCGCCAGCGTCGCCGCGGTCGGCGGTTGGGGCCTGGCCTGCCTGCTGTGGGCTGGGCGACGCCGCGCTTTCGCCGGCATGATCGCCATGCTCGTCGGTCTGTGGGTGGCGTTCGGCCTGGTCATGGCGCCGCTGCTCAACGATTCCTCGTCCGCGCGCGGCCTGATGGCCGAAGTCGGCAAGCGCATCGGGCCGGCGGCCGAACTGGGCCTGGTGGCGTGGCGCGAGCAGAACCTGTTGATGGCCGACCGGAAGGTCGCCGAGTTCGGCTTCAAGGCTATTTTCCCGGTGCAGATGCGACGCGGACTGGAGTGGCAGCGGCAGTCGCCGCAGACGCGCTGGTTGTTGGTGCAGGACATCGCCCTGGCGGCATGCATCGACACCTCACGCACCCAGCACCTCGGGCATGCGAACCGGCGCGGCTGGACCCTGGTGCCGGGCAGCGCGACGCTCGGCTGCAGCTGGTCGAGCGCCGAGCATGCGCTGAGCATGGATTGGGACGTCTGTCTGGCGCCGGTGGTCGCCGACGCCTGCAGCCTGCGAGCGCTGGTAACGACGTCGAGCACCAGTTCCCGCCTAGGACAGGAGCTCGGACGTTGCGCGCGCGCTACGCTTTCGGAAACGCTGTAGTGGTCGGCCCTGGACTTGAGGGGTATAAGGGATAACGCATTCGGGCGATGCCGATCCTCGTGCATGCCTATCCCTGCTGCTTGCTGCCTTGCATGAGGTGCTCATGGGAACGAGACCGTCCGACCCGGTTCGGCAGTCCTGCCGCAAGTCCCATCTGGTAGCGGTCGGTTCGGGTTTCCTCGCGCTCGCCGTCGCGGTCTCGTCGATGATTCCGGATGCTGCCCAGGCCCAGGTCGGCGCCACCCCGGCCCCGAATCTGACGACGCTATACGGACCCAGCATCGCCGTAGTGCGCGAACAACACGACTACACCGGAGCACAGGTCACCGTCACCGCGCCGGCGAATGCGCTGGGCGTGTACTTCAAGGTCTGGGGCGGTGGCGGCGGCAAGGAATTCCTGGCCGATGCCTCCAAGGCCGGTGCCGGCGGCTACACCGGCGCGCTCTTCAATACCGCTGCCGGCACGCAGTATTCGCTGGTAGTCGCCGGCGGCGGCAGCCGCGCGGTCCGGCCCGGCGGCGCCAACGATCCGGGCGCATTCGGCTTCGGCGGCAGCGGCCAGCACGATCAGGGCGGCGGCTTGTCCGGTGTCTTCACCGGCACCGGAGCGGTGACCAACACCAGCACGGCACGCGCCCTGGCCGTTGCCGGTGGCGGGGGCGGTTCCGACAGCAACGGCAATAACCTCGACAGCGCACTCGCGTTGCGCAGCGGCGGTACCAATGGCAACGGCGCGCTGTCCGGCTATGGCGCCACGCCCGGCACGCTGAGTTGGAACTACACCAGCCCGCGTTCCGCCGGTCCGACCATCAGCGGCACCATGCAGGGCAGCGCGGATTCCTGGACGGTGCCCGCCGATGGCAGTAACTGCGCCAACATCGACATGCCGACCAACTGGGCCACCGCCGGCGGCGGCGGCTTCCAAGGTGGCGGCCGGACGGTTTACACCTTCAATTCCGGCGGGGTGGTCGGCCGTTGCAGCACCGATACCACCAACTCCGGCCGCGGCGGTTCCGGTTTCGTCGCCGCCAGCAACCGCTTTCAATCGATCGAGTTCACCGCCGAGATCGCCGCGGCCAACAACAACGTCGTCAACCAGCCGCCGCGAACGACCGGGGATACCGACTATTCCGCCGCGGGCGCGCCGCGCACGGTGCCGATCGGCCGCGCCGGCGGCGCCACCGGCGCGGCCTACAATCAGGCGGTTAACGGTGGCGGCGACGGACGCATCGTCGTTTACTGGATCGTCGCGGCACCGACCGTCAAGGTGCAGAAGACCACGGTCGGCGGTGTCGGCGGGCCGTTCGCTTTCGCCGCGACCAATCTCACAGGCGCCGTGCCGGCGATCACGACGACGGCGCCGAACACGCCGACGCCCGCCGCGCCGACCGCGCTGTCGGTGACCACGCCCGGTACCGCGGTGACATTGACCGAAACGCCCGCGTCCGGCTTCGTGCAGACCGGCGTGACCTGCACCGATGCCAACAGCGCCATCACCGGCAACGTCAATCCGGTTGCGACCGCCACTACCGGTGCGGTGACGATCCCTGCGACGGTCACCGCGACGGCCGCCGACATCGCCTGTGTCTTCACCAATGCCAAACAGCCTATCCTGCGCGTGCAAAAGTCCTTGCCGCTGGGACGCTTCGTGGCGACCGACCAGTTCACCCTCGCCATCGCCGGCACCGGCGGGCCGGCGTCGGTGACGACCACCGGTTCCGGCAGCACCGCGACCGGAGTCGCCACCCTGAACCCGGGCACGGCCGGCGCGAGTTACGCGTTCTCGGAAATCGCCGCGGCCGGTGCGAGCCTGGCCAATTACAGCAGTGCCTACAGTTGCGCCAACGCACTCGCCGGAGGGCAGACGCCCAGCGGCAGCGGCGCCACGTTCAACGTCACCGCGGCGGTCGGCGACGATCTCACCTGCACTTTCGCCAACACGCGCAGCCCGATCGCCGACTTGTCGATCACCAAGACCAACACGCCGGGTCTGGGCAGCAGCGATCAGCCCGGCGATACGCTGGTTCGCGGCACGGCTACGACCTACACCATCGTCGTGACGAACAACGGCCCCGATGCCGTAACCGGTACGGTGCTGCGCGATCCGATCGCCAGCCGCAGCGGATTGACCTGCACCGCGCCGCCGACCTGCAGCGGTGCGGGCTGCCCGGTCGCGCCGATCACGCTGGCCTCGCTCGACAGCGGTGCGGCGCTCGGCACTATCGCCAGCGGCGCAACGGTCACCATTACCCTGACTTGCCAGGTCGACTAGCGATCGCGATCCGGATTCCGGCTCGTTGAGACGGGGGCTCGCGTCGAGGCGTAGATCGCAGATGCTCGAGATCGCACATGCGGCCGCACGGAACGCGGTCTGCGAATCGGCATCCGCCTCGACGAGTGACCGGCCGGTTCATTGCGTGAGCTGCGTGCCGGAATGAAATCCCGGTCGCGTCCGCAGCGCCGCGGATGTCCCAAAGTGTGAGGCGCTTGGAAGAGCGCGGCTGGCTTCGAGGTCACCTTCTGTGTGGTCGCGGTTCGCACGCAGGAGGATCCATGTATCGATATTCCATCACCGGTCCGGCGGCGGTTCGTCGGCAGCGCCGCAGCCGTTTCATCGCAGGCGTCATTGCCCTGTGTACCGTTGCACTGATGCCGGTCGCGGCGACCGCGGCCAATCAGAGCAGCGGCTTCTATGTCGACCCCGACTCCAATCCGGCGATCTGGGTGCGCAGCCATCCGGCCGATTCGCGCGCCACCCGGATCAAGAACTCGATCGCGTCCAAGCCGATGGCGCGCTGGTTCGGCAACTGGAGCGGCAACATCAATACCGCGGTGGCGAGCTTCGTCGGTGCGGCGCAGACCGCCGACAAGCTGCCGATCCTGGTCGCCTACAACATCCCCGGCCGCGATTGCGGCAGTCACTCCGGCGGCGGCGCCGGCAGTCCCGAGGCCTATCGGGCCTGGATCTCAGGCTTCGCCGCGGGCATCGGTAGCCGCCGCGCGGTGGTGGTGATCGAGCCCGACGCACTGGCCCAGCTGGATTGCCTGCCCGCCGACCAGCGCACCATCCGCACCGGCTTGCTGCAATACGCCGCGAACGAATTCAGGCTGCGCGCGCCGAATGCGCTGGTCTATCACGACGGCGGCAACGCCCGCTGGATCGGCGCCGACGAAATGGCGCGGCGCTTGAACTCTGCCGGGGTCAAGGGCATTCGCGGTTTCGCCCTGAACGTATCGAACTACTACACCACCGCCGATTCCAATGCTTACGGCGTCGCGGTCGCCGGCGCCTTGCAGCGCCAGTTCGGCTACCCCAAGCCGTTCGTGGTCGACACCAGCCGCAACGGCAACGGCTCCAACGGCGAATGGTGCAACCCGCCCGGCCGCAAGCTCGGCACGGTCTCGCAGAGCAGCGGCAGCGGCGCGGAAATGCTGTTGTGGATCAAGGTGCCGGGCGATTCCGACGGCAACTGCGGCATTGCGCCGGGTATACCGGCCGGACAGTTCTCGCCCGATATCGCCATCCGCCTGATCGACGGGTGGTGAGCGCGTAACGCCTTAAAGGGTAGGAGCGGCGCAAGCCGCGACCGCAAAACCGCGGCAGCCGGTGCAGCCGCGCGGAGCCAAGGGCGGTGCCCTCGTGGCGAACGCATTCATTCGTCTGCGTGTAGCTGGGCCGCATGCCGAACTTCATGGTCGCGGCCTGCGCCGCTTCTACCCCGATCCGCTCCTACCCCGATTGATGATGGTTCCTGCGAAACCGGCTCGGCGTGGCACCGGTGGCCTTGCGCATCAGTCGCCGCAACGCCGTCGCATCCTCGTAGCCCACCTGCGCGGCGACCTGTTCGATGCTCATGCGGCTGGTCTCGATCAAGCGCCGTGCGCGGTTCAAGCGCACGCTCTGGATCAAGGCCAGCGCGGTCCGTCCGGTGGCGGCGCGCACGTGCCGGGCCAGGGTTCTCGGCGACATCGCGAACTCCGCGGCGAGTTCGCTCAGGCTCGGCGGACGCGGCAGCGAGGACTCGATGCGCCGGGTCAGCCGCGTCACCAGTTCGTTGCCGCCGGCGAGCATCGACGGGATCACGAACGGCGTCTGCGCCTGGCGGCCGTCGAGCAGCAGCATTTTGGCGACGACGTCGGCCAGCTCGCCGCCGAAACGCAGGCGCAGCAACTGCAGCATCAGGTCCGACTGGGCGAATGCCGCGCCGGCGGTGCTGACCGGGCCGTCGCTGCAGACCATGCGGTCGGCATCGACCTTGCAGTCCGGGGCGATGCGTTGCAGCTCCGCGGCCAACCACCACGAGGTAGTGGCCCGGCGCCCCTGCAAGACACCGGCGGCCTGCAGCAGGAACACCGCCGAGCACGAGGCGGCGACGCTGCCGCCTCGTGCAGCGTGGCGGCGCAGCCCTGCGATCGCGCACTGCGCGTCGGCGCGAGTCAGGCGATCGGCGAGTCGCGCGCTCTGGTCCACGCCCAGGCCCGGCACCACCCAGGTCGAAGCGTCGTCGCGCGCGCGGCCGGGCATCGCCCGAGTGTCGATGCGCAGGCCGTTGCCGAGGGTCACGCTGCCGCCGTCGGGCGATAGCAGCCGCCAGACCGGTCGCGGCGTTTTCAGTCGCGGCGCGAGCGCGGCCGCGGCGCCGAGCAGGTCGAGGGTGACAGCGACGCTGCTGGCGTAGGCGCCGGGCAGGATCAGGACGGTGAAATCGTGCATGGCCGAAAACGCCCGAAACATGTCCAAGCGGACACTCGAAGTCTAGCGCGCGGCGGGTTGCAATGCGGCTGAGCCGATGCCGCGCCGCGTATGCAGCGCCCGACCCGAGGACACCCGCGAATGCCGTCTACCCCGATCAACCGCATCGGTCTCCGCCAGCCCGACCCGCTCGACGACTTCGAGCCGCGCAAGTTTTTTCTCGATGGCATCGAGAAACCGGTGCATGTCGCCGGTGCCGGGCCGGCCGTCATCGTCATGACCGAAATGCCGGGCATTAGCCCGCAGGTGGCGCGCTTCGCTCGCTGGGTCCGGGACGCGGGGTTCACCGTCTACATGCCCTCGCTGTTCGGCCGCGATGGCGCCGTGCCCGGTGTCGAGGAGAGTAAGACGATCTTCCAGCGCGCCTGCGTCAGTGCCGAGTTCCGCGCCTTCGCCGGCCAGGGCTCGAGCCCGGTCACCCAGTGGCTGCGTGCGCTGGCGCGGCTGGCCCACGGCGAATGCGGCGGCCCCGGCGTCGGCGCGATCGGCATGTGCTTCACCGGCAACTTCGCCCTGAGCATGATGCTCGAACCTTCGATGCTGGCGCCGGTGCTGGCGCAGCCTTCGCTGCCTTTGGACGACCCGGCCGGATTGGAAATCGCGCCCGAGCAACTCGCCGCGGTGCGGCAGCGCCTGGATCGCGAGGACCTCACCGTCATGGCCTATCGTTTCGACGGCGACCGCTTCTGCAAGGCGCAGCGCTTCGCCGCTTATGCCGAGGCGCTCGGCGAGCGCTTCGTCGCAAGGGTGCTGCCCGACAGCGCCGCCAATCGCGAGGGCCTGGCGCCATTCTTCGAGCACGTGGTCGCCAGCCCGCACAGCGTGGTGACGGCGCATCTGATCGACGAAGCCGGCCAGCCGACGATCGCCGCGCGCGACGAGATCCTGGCTTTCTTCGCCCGGCGTCTTGCCGCGAAGGAATGACGCGAGTGTGGCGACGACATCGACGGCCGCCTGTCGCGAGCTGCGGGCAGGCGGTCGCCGAAGCGTTCAGCGCGCGGCACGGTGCATCGACCGGCCGGTCAGTGCCAGCACACCAGCGGATAGCGCTGGCCGTTCCAGGTCGTCCAGCCCTTGCTGCGGTTGCCCGTCGGTGTGGGCAGATACCAGCGATTGCCGTCGGCATGATTGAAATACAAGCCGCCGTTGCTACCGCGGCGCGGGTTGTTCAACGCCACCCAACGCGAGCCGTTGTCGGAAAACCGGCCCTGCCAGCGCACGCCGGAGGTGCTGCTGCAGACATCGCCGTCGCAGCTCGTCTGGCTGTCGTCGACGGCACTCCATTTCATCTTGGCAGGGCGGCCGTCGATGGTGCAGGTCCAATTGCCGCCCCACCAACCGCTGACCTGGCTGGCGGCGACCGGGCTGCAGCCCGCGGCTGCGGCGGCGATAGCGAGGGCGATCCAAAGTACGGTGTTCAACGCGGTGTTCATGATCGGCTACTCCTGTGGCCTTGAGTCCAGTTACGACCAAGCCAACGACAGGTGTCAGCCGGACAGGCCAAAGCAGGCATCGCCAACGATGCAACATGCAGATGAATCGACGGTGCTGCGTCGCGGCGAGACGAGGCGGGCGCCATGCGGGCCGCGCCCGTCGCCGGGGTATGGACGGATCGCCACGTGACTTGCGTTATGCGCGCACTCGGCGCCGTCAGCGTTTCCCCGGCGGGCGCGCGGACTTCGCCGGCGGCTTTGTCGTCGGCGCTGCCGCTGCTTCGATCGAAGCGCGAAAGCGCGATGCCTGTTCGCCGAGATGCGCCCATAGCCGGTTCGCGACCGGGCCGTGCGCGCGGTCGCTGCGCCGCGCCACCACCAGTTCCTCGACGCTGCCGGGCAGGTAGCGGCCGGCGATCGAATGCAGGCGGCCCTCGCGCAGTTCCTGTTCGATCAGGAAACGCGGCATGTGGCCCCAGCCCATGCCCTGCAGGATGAGGTCCTTCTTCATGAGCTGATCGGCGACGGTGCATTGGTGCGCGCCTTCGATCGTGAAGTAGTCGCGCGGCGGCGAGTGACGCGCGCTGTCGCGCATGACGCATTGGGTGAAGTCGCGCATGCGTTCGGGTTTGATCGCGCGCGAGATCGGGAACGGCAGGAAGCCCGCAGCGACCACCGGCACGAACGGCACCGGGCACAGGTCCATCCACTCGATGCGCGGGTCGCGCTTGTCGACGCGGTGCAGGATCAGGTCGGCGTCGCCGTCGAACAAACGCTCCACGGGCCCGCCGACCGCCTCGAAATGCAGATGCAAGCGGGTGCCGGGGCAGGCGGCGAAGAAACGGCTCAACAGGGCCAGCATCTGCGGCCTCGGGCAGAGGTCGCCGATCACCACGCGCAGTTCGCTTTCCTCGCCCATGGCCAGTTGTGCGGCATGGGTGCGCAATTCCTCCATCTCGCGCAGCAAGGCCTGGGCGCGGCGATGGAAGGATTGGCCGGCTTCGGTCGGGCGCACCCGGTAACCGCTGCGGTCCAGCAAGTCGAAACCGAGCTGACGCTCGAGCTTGGCCACGGCGGCGAACACCGCCGGATGCGAGCGATGCAAGGTTGCGGCCGCAGCCTGGAAGCCGCCGGCGCGGACCACGGCGTCGAAGCATTGCAGGTCGTGCAGGGTGAAGGCGCTCATGTCGGAGATAACTACAAAGAATGTACGAGCTTTGTAATATCCGTCGAGTTCGGCCGCAACTAGGATTCGCTCCACGGCGTCTGCCGTTGCAGGAGCGCTACCGGGCCGAACGACCGCCTGCAGAGCTCCCAAGCGGCCTATCCGAACGGAGCATCGCCATGAACGACCTGTCTTACCTCAGCGCCAGCGACGGCGTGCGCATCGCCTACCGCCTCGACGGCGCCGCCGACCGCCCGTTGCTCGTGCTGTCCAATTCGATCGGCACCGATCTGCACATGTGGGATGCGCAAGTGGCGGAACTGGCGCGGCATTTCCGCGTGCTGCGTTACGACACGCGCGGCCACGGCGCGTCCGACGTACCCGCGGGCGAGTACTCGCTGGAACGCCTGGGCCGCGACGTGCTCGACCTGCTCGACGCCCTGCGCATCGAACGCGCGCATTTTCTCGGCCTGTCGCTGGGCGGCATGATCGGGCAGTGGCTCGGCGTCCACGCCGGCGAGCGCATCGACCGTTTGATCCTGAGCAATACTTCGGCCTATCTGGGGCCGGCCGAGCAATGGGCGGAGCGCATCGCCTCGGTGCTGGGTGTCGGGGACATGACCGACACCGCCGAGAGGTTCCTCGGCAACTGGTTCCCGGCGGCGATGCGCGAGGCGAACGGGCCGGTGATCCAGGCCTTCCGAGGCATGTTGCTGACCACCGATCCGCGCGGCCTGGCCGGCAACTACGCGGCGGTGCGCGACCTGGATATGCGCCAGGCGCTCGATCGCGTATCGCGCCCGACCCTGGTGATCGCCGGCCGCTACGACACGGTGACCCTGGCCAGCCACGGTGAGGCCATCGCCGCGAGTGTGCCCGGCGCGAGTCTGCTGGTGCTGCCGGCGGTGCATTTGTCGAACGTCGAGTACCCGGCCGAGTTCATCAGCGCCGTGCTCGGCTTCCTGTTGGGGCGCGCGAGTATCGCGTGATGCGCGAGCGCCCGGCGACGGCCGCTCAGAACGCCGGCAACACCGCGCCGCGGTACTTCTTCTCGATGAAGCTCTTGACCTCCGGGCCGGTCAGCGCCGCTGCGAGTTTCTTGACCCGCGGGTCGTCGAGGTTGTCCGGCCGGCCGACCAGGAAGTTGACGTAGGGCGAGTCGCGGCCTTCGATGGCCAGCGCGTCCTTGGTCGGGTCCAGCCCGGCATCGAGCGCGTAATTGGTATTGATCAACGCCAGGTCGACCTGGTCGAGGATGCGCGGCAGCATCGCCGCGTCGAGTTCGCGGAACTTGAGCTGCTTTGGGTTGGCGGTGATATCGCGTAGGGTCGCCAGCGCATCGGTCGGGTCGCGCAGCTGGATCACCCCGGACTTGTGCAGCAGGATCAGGGCGCGGCTGTTGTTGCTCGGGTCGTTGGGGATGACCACGTCGGCGCCCTGCGGCAGCGCGTCGAGCGACTTGAATTTGCGCGAGTAGGCGCCGAAGGGCTCGATGTGCACGCCGACGATGGTGGTCAGCTTCGTGCCGCGGCTGCGGTTGTAGGAGTCGAGATAGGGCTCGGTTTCGAAATAGCTGACGTCGAGCAGCTTCTGCGCGACCTGGTCGTTGGGCTGCACGTAGTCGTTGAACACGCGCACGTCCAGCTCGACGCCTTGCTTGGCCAGCAGGGGCTTCACCACTTCGAGGATTTCCGCATGCGGCACCGCGGTGGCGGCGACGGTGAGCTTTTGCGACGCCGCATCGTTGCCGCCGCCGCAACCGCTCAGGCCTGCGGCGGTCAATGCCAGGATGGCCAACAGCTTTTTCATCTTGCGTCCTCGATCGATTCGATAGCGTAGGGCGGCCCGCTCAGCGTCGGCTGAAACGCGCCACGAGTTTGTCGCCGAGCGTCTGCAGCGCCTGCACCAGCAGCAACAACAGCAGCACCGTCACCACCGCCACGTCGGTGTGCGAGCGCAGATAGCCGTCGCGGTAGGCGAGGTCGCCGAGGCCGCCGGAACCGATCGCGCCGCCCATGGCGGTATAGCCGATCAGGGCGACGGTGGTCACGGTGGCGCCGGCGATCAAGCCGGGCAGCGCTTCGGGCAGCAGCGCGCGCAACACGATCTGCCGCGTCGTCGCACCCATCGCCTGGCAGGCCTCGATGATGCCGCGGTCGACTTCGCGCAGCGAGGTTTCCACCAAGCGCGCGTAGAACGGCGCCGCGCCCACCACCAGCGGCAGGATCGCGCCGCGCACGCCGAGCGAGGTGCCCATCGCCGCGAGGGTCAGCGGAATCATCACGATCATCAAAATGATGAAGGGCACCGAGCGCAGGATGTTGATGATCAGCGACAACACGCCGTACAGACGCGGCTGCGCGCGCAGCTGACGGGGGCCGGTCAGGAACAGGGCGATGCCGAGCGGCAGGCCGATCAGCAGAGTCAGCGGCAGCGCGCCGGCCAGCATCAGCAAGGTGTCGAGCGTGGCCTGGCCGATCTCGGCCCACTTGCCGGCATCGAGGTGTTGCAACCAACCGGGGTTCGGGCTCATCGCGCGATCTCCTCGACGTGCACCCCGGCCGCGCCGAGTGCGGCGATGGCGGCATCGCTGTCGCCGCCGACCAGGGCGATGGTGAGCTGGCCGTAAGGCGTGTCCTTGATGCGGTCGATGCGGCCGGCGAGGATGTTGTAGTCGACGCCGGTCTCGCGGGCGACCCGGCCGAGCAACGGTTCGTAGGTGTGCTCGCCGATGAAGGTCAGGCGCAGCAAACGCCCGGACACGGCGGCGAAATCGCGGTGCAGGCCGCCTTCGTCGACGTGCTCGGCCTCGGAGACGAAGCGGCGCGTGGTCGGATGGCGCGGATGCAGGAATACGTCGGCGACCGGGCCGCTTTCGACCAGGCGGCCGGCGTCGAGCACCGCGACGCGGTCGCAGACGCGGCGGATCACCTCCATCTCATGGGTGATCAGCACGATGGTCAGGCCGAGTTCGCGGTTGATCTCGGCCAGCAGCGCCAGCACCGAGGCGGTGGTCTGCGGGTCGAGTGCGCTGGTGGCCTCGTCGCACAGCAGGATGCGCGGCCGGCAGGCGAGGGCGCGGGCGATGCCGACGCGTTGCTTCTGCCCGCCCGACAACTGCGCCGGATATTTGTCGGCGTGCGCGCTCAGGCCGACGCGGGCGAGCAGCTCGGCGACGCGCGCGGCGATCTCGGCGCGCGGGGTACCGGCCAGCTCCAGCGGAAAGGCCACGTTGGCCGCCACCGTGCGCGAGGACAGCAGGTTGAAATGCTGGAAGATCATGCCGATGCGCTGGCGCAGTGTGCGCAGGCCGGCGCCGTCGAGCGCGCTGGCGTCTTCGCCGTCGACCAGCACCCGCCCGCCGCTGGGGCGTTCGAGGCCGTTGATCAGCCGGATCAGGGTCGATTTGCCGGCGCCGGAGTGGCCGATGATGCCGAACACCTCGCCCTCGACGATGTCGAGATCGAGCGGCAGCAAGGCCGGCACCTCGTGACCGCCGACGCGGAACGATTTATGGACCTGCTGGAATTGGATCATGGACCGTCGTGGGCGTGGCTGTGCGGGAGAGGCGAGGCCGTGCGGCGCGGCACGTCGCCACTCCGAGGCCGGGCGTCGGACCGCCACACTATCACCCGGCAAACCGTGAGGCGGCCCGCATTGTAAGGCGGGGTCAGGCCCCGGGCCCGTTGCAACGGTTATGTGCTTATGCCGGATCGTGCGGGACAGCGGCGTCGACCGTGACGGTGTCTGTGATGGCGGACGGCGCAGGTCAAAATGTGACGTGATAAGCGGTTTTGCAGCCTGCGCCGACTAGTGTGCTTTGTGTCGCACAGCGCGCCGTTGGTGGCTCTCGCGCCGGTGAGCCGTTGGCACGATTCGTGTGGATTGCCTCATGCAGGTATCGGCATGGCAGGAGCCAGCAGCATGAGCGGCAAATCGGACAACCAGACTCCGCAAGACGGTCACGAACCCGGGCCGTCGGCCTCGCTCGTGGCCGCCTTGACGGTCGCATCGATCCTGGCCGTGGTCGCCGCCCTCATCGCCAGCATGGGCCGGAGCTAATGCGGACCTGCATCCGTCTTCCGTCACGAGGTTTTCCATGCGTCTGACCCCGCCCAGCTTTCCGATCTTCTTCATCTCCCTGTTGGCCGGCGGCGCCGGCATCGCCGCCCGGCTCGGCTATCTGCCGTTCCTGGCCGGCTTCGCGTTCTGGCTGGTGGCGCTGGGTTTCGTACTGCTGCTGATCGGTTCCCTGTTCCGCAGTCTTTGATCGAACCCGGCCAGGAGCGGCCGGCCGCTCCTGGCCCAGCTCGGCGCTTAGGCCTTCGACGGCACCGCCGTGCTGCTGCGGGTGAAACGTGGCAACGCATCGGCCACTTCGAACCAGGGCAGTTGCGAACCGGTCCAGACGTGATCGTCGATGCCTGCCCGCTCCGGTTCGTCGAGGCTGCCGATGCAGACCTGCACGCGATCGGCCAACACGCTTTCGCGCATGCCGATCGTGCTGCCGCACACTCCGCAGAAGCCGCGTTCGGCATGCTCGGAAGAGCGGTACCAACTCGGCGGCGAGGCGAGCCAGGCGAAGGCGTCGGCCGGGAAATGCACGAAGGCGAGCGCCGGCGCGCCGGAATGGCGGCGGCACAGGCCGCAGTGGCAGATCACCCCGCGCAGCGGGGCCGAAGTGGCGCGATAGCGGACCGCTCCGCACAAGCAGCCGCCTTCGAAGTGGGTGTCGCTCATTGTTCGTCTCTCCTCGCGAGCCGGGCGCGAACCGCGTCATGCGCCGTTCGCGCCGCCACCGTACGCCAGAACCCCGCGATCCCGGAGTTCCGCAGTCCCAATTCGCGACGCCGACTGCGCTAGGCTGCAAGCCCGTGGTTGCGCGCTGGTGGCTCATGCCGAAACGCTCGTCCCCGGCCGACACCGGCAACGGCCCTGGTGCGGACCTGCGCGGTATTGGCCGCCTGAGCATCGACGCGATCACCGGCGTGGTCGACCTGGTCGAATCCGTCCACGCCACCATCGTCGCCCTGCCGGGCCCGCTCGGCGCGCCGGTGCGCGATCCGACCCGCGGTATCAGCGGGTTGGTTTACCGCAGCGTGCGCGGCATCGCCCGTTTCGTCGGCGACGGTCTCGACCTGGCGCTCGCGCAGTTCGCGCCGCTGTTGGACCGGATCGACTCGCTGCCGCAGCGCGACGGCGTGGCCGCCGCGCTCAACGGCGTGCTCGGCGATCATCTGGCCGCGACCGCCAATCCGCTGGCGATCCGCATGCGCCTGCGCAGCGACGGAAAGCCGTTGTGCCTGGGAAGGAAGACCCTGGCCGCTGCCTATCCGCACGCGACCGGCAAGGTGCTGGTGATGGTGCACGGCCTGTGCATGAACGACCTGCAATGGCGTTGGAACGGCCACGACCATGGCGCGGCATTGGCGCGCGATGCGGGTTGGATGCCGGTCTATCTGCACTACAACAGCGGCCGCCACATCTCCAGCAACGGCCGCGAGTTCGCCGCGCGCCTGGAGCGCCTGTTGCGCGAGTGGCCGGTGCCGGTGGAGCGCCTGGCCATCGTCGGCCACAGCATGGGCGGCCTGGTCGCGCGCAGCGCCTGCCATGCCGCCGCGCGCGCCGGGCTGCGCTGGCCGGAGCGCCTCGACAGTCTGATCTTTCTCGGCACGCCGCATCACGGTGCGCCGCTCGAACGCGCCGGCAGTTGGTTCGACATGCTGATCGGTCGCAGTCCCTACACTGCGCCGTTCGCCCGCCTCGGCAAGATCCGCAGCGCCGGCATCCAGGATCTGCGCCACGGCAACCTGCTCGACGCGGACTGGCGCAAGCACGGCCGCGACGGACGCCGCGACGCGCGTACGCCGCTACCGCTGCCGGCGCAGGTGCGCAGTTACGCGGTGGCGGTTTCGACCGACAAGAACGGTGCAGCGAAGGACGGGGGCATCGACAGGCTCAGCGGCGACGGCCTGGTGCCGGTCGCCAGCGCGCTCGGGCATCATCCCGATCCGGCCTTCGACCTGCGCATTCCCAAGTCGCGGCAATGGGTGGGCCATGGCCTGCATCATCTCGACCTGCTCGGCGACCCGCAGGTCTATGAGCGCATCCGGCACTGGTTGGAGTGAGGCGGTCGCGGCCGGACTGGGGCAGACGAATCCATCATCGGGCCGGCAGCGGCCGGCGGAGGTTGCAGTGGTAGACATATCGCGGGAAACGATCGAACAGACCAACACCCGCTTGCTGGTCGTGACCAAGCAGGCGCGCCTGTTGGCATATCCGGGCACCTATGCCTTTGTCGAGTTCCCTTTGGCCGATTTTCCTGCCGCGGTGCGTGCCGATGCTTTGGCCCTGGTGCGCGACGATGAAGTCTGGAGTCAGCTGGTGCCCTGCACAGACCCCGCCGAGGATCTGTTCGCCTTGTTCCGCTTCCACTTTCCGAGCCGCGTCGACAACAGCGGTTTCGTCGGCTGGCTGGCCTCGCGGCTCAAGCGCAAGTTCGGCACCGGTGTGTTCGTGACCTGCGGGCAGAACCGCCGCGACGGCGGCATCTTCGATTACTGGGGCGTGCCGGTGGCGGTCGCGGCGGAGATCGCGGCCGAACTCGATGCACTGGTGTCGCCGGAGAAAATGACGCTGGCGCCGTAACAGCGCCGGCCGCCGCCTTCATCGGCCGCGCCGACCCGGCCTGGTGCCACGACAACCGCCCGATCACATGCGTGTGGCCGCGGCTGCGCTTGGCTATGCTGTCGGCCCTTAACGTTTCAGGATCGTCATGGCACAAGGTCGTGCAAGTTTTCTCAAAATCCTTCCGCTGATCATCGTCGGCGCCATCGCAGGACGCGTACTGGCTTCGATAGCCAGCGGGTCGAGTTTCCTCAACTGGCTGATCGGCCTGCTGGTCGTCGGCTTCGTGGTCTACCTGGTCTGGTTGTTCGCGTTCAAGAACCAGGCCACCCGCAAGGCGACGCCGGCGGAAACCGCGGCGGCCTTGAAGTTCCAGCCCGAGCCCGGCAAGGGCGTGATCTATCTCTACCGCAAGCAGTTCGTCGCGGTGTTGGTCGGCATGGACGTGGTGCTCGACGGCCAGCCGATCGGCCAGACCCGCGGTTACTGTTTCTATCGACTGCTGGTCGAGCCGGGTCAGCACGTGCTGAGCGGCGACGGCAAATGCAAGGAGCCGTTGAGCTTCGAGGTGGCGGCCGGCGAAGTGGCCTACATCGAGAAGGAAATCCTCATCGGCGCATTCAAGGGCGGCTATCACTACCGCCGCAACGCCGACGTGGCGGCGGCACAGACCGCGATCCGCAGCTGCAAGCTGTTGTTGCCGAAGGGCTGATCTTCGGTTCGCGATCCGACGATTCGCCCGGATCGGGCGGCGCAGCGATCAAGCCAGCGCCGCTGCGGACACCGCAGCGGCGCCGGTTCCGTGTCCGTCAATCTTGATTGGCCTGCGACTCGCCCAGCTGGCAGCCCAGGAAGCTGCGGATGCGCAGGGCGATCGGTTGCGCGTCTTCTTCGAGGGCGAAATGCCCGGTGTCGAACAGATGCACCTCGGCCTTCGGCAGGTCGCGCTGGTAGGCGTGGGCGCCGGCGCTGAGGAAGATCGGATCGTTCTTGCCCCACAGCACCAGCATCGGCGGCTGGCGTTCGCGGAAATAGGCCTGCCATTGCGGGTACTTGCCGGGATTGGAACCGTAGTCGTAGAGCAAGCGCAGTTGTATGTCCTGCACGCCCGGTCGATCCAGCAAAGCCTGGTCGAGCAACCAATTTTCCGGCGCGATCGCCGACGGGTCGCGCACGCCTTCGAGGTAATGCCATTTCGTCGAGGCCAGGCTCAGCAGCTTTTCCGCGAGCAAGCCCGAGCGTTGCGGGGTCGGCTCCTTCCAATAGGCGCGCAACGGGTCCCACAACGTGCCCATGCCTTCATCGTAGGCATTGCCGTTCTGCACGATCAGCGTCTGGATGCGTTCCGGGTGCTCGACGGCCAGGCGAAAGCCGACCGGCGCGCCGTAGTCGAAGAGGTAGAGGCTGTAGCGCTCGACCTTGAGCGCCTGCAGCAATCGGTCGACGCTTTGCGCGAGCCGGTCGAAGCTGTAGTCGTACTCGGCCGGCGAAGGCGCGGCGCTGGCGCCGAAGCCGGGGTAGTCCGGCGCGATGACCCGATAACGGTCGGCGAGCAGCGGGATCAATTCGCGGAACATGTGCGAGGAACTCGGCAGGCCGTGCAGCAGCACGATGACCGGCGCGTCCTTGGGGCCGGCCTCGCGATAGAACAGTTCGGTGCCGTCGACGGCGATATGGTGATGGCTGGTCATGGGGCGCTCGGCGGTGGGCGGCAGAGTCTCCGCGATGGCGGAAGCCTCGGCCGGGAGTGGGGGGAACAGAAGTACGGCGCTCGCGAGGGCTGCGCTCGCCAGGGCTACGGACAATCGAGGCATGACGGTTCTCGGAAGAGTGGGGGAGGTCGTTCCGGTCGCGACGACCGGATGGATCGAAACGAGGGTGGGGCGACGCGATGACGCGCTAGAGATCCAGCGCCAGATGTTCGGAATGCGCCCGCGACACGCAAATGCACATCAAGGCGGCGCGCTCCTTTTCGGCGGCGCTGAGGGCGCTGTCGCGATGCTCGGGTACGCCGTCGAGCACCTTGACCGCGCAAGTCCCGCAATTGCCGGCCCGGCAATCCGATGGCGCGTTCACGCCGGCCAGCAGTAGCGCATCCAGGATCGTCTGCGAGCCGGCGACGCGGACCCGCCGCTCGGAACGGCGCAGCTCGATTTCGATGGCGCGGTCGTCGGGCCGGGCGGCCGCATCGAAGCGTTCGATCCGGACGCGTTCGCCGATCCCCAGGCTCGCCGCGACGGCGTTGAGCTCATCGATCAGGCGAGCGGGGCCGCAGGCATAGATCAGCGCATCCGCTGCCACGTTCGACAACAGCCGGCGCAGGTCCAGGCGCAATCCCTGATCGGCCGGATACGCGCTGAGCCGTTCGCCGAACTGCGCCTGCAAGGCCTCCAGGAACGGCAGTTCGCGCAGGCCGCGGCCGGCATAGTGGATCTGAAACGGCTGTCCGCGCCGCGCCAGCGTGTGCGCCATGGCCTTGATCGGGGTGATGCCGATGCCGCCGGCGATCAGGACCACGGGACGCGCGTCTTCGCTCAGCGCGAAGTCGTTGCGCGCGGGCTCGCAACGCAGGCGCAGCCCCAGCTCGAAGCCCGCGTGCAGGGCTTTCGATGCGCCGCGCCCGGCGTCTTCGCGCAGCACCGCGATCTCGTAGGCATCGCGCCGCGAAGGATCGGAGCTGATCGAGTAGTGGCGCAGCTCGGTCTTTCCGTCCAGTTGCACCGGCACGCGCAGATGCGCGCCGGCGGCGACCGCCGGCAAGGCATCGCCCTGGGGATGGCGCAGTTCGTAGGCCCGCACCCGTGCGGTGAGTTGCCTGACGCCGGCGACGACCAGTTCCAGTGGGCCCTCGCCCCAGACGGCAGCCTCGGCCGCGCGCGGCTTTTCCTCGCTCGGCGGCGTCGGCCGTGCCGGCGCGATGCGTTCGATCTCGGCCTCGGTGTAGCGCGGGGTGATGTGTTGCGGGCAGTTCCAATCGCAGGCTTCGACTTCGATGACGATGCCGCGTTCGACCCGGGCGCGGTATGCGGGCACTTCAAGCCTTGCGATCAGGGCGGCGTCGCTGCTTTCATCGACGATGCGCGCGCGGCCCCAGATCTTGAGCCGGCGCCGGTTCGGGTAATCCATGAGGATCAGCGAAATGCGGCCGTCGGCGGCGAGATTGCCGACGCTGAGGTATTGGCGGTTGCCGCGGAAGTCGGCAAACCCGATGGTCTTCGCATCGAGCACCTTGAGAAAGCCGGCCGGGCCGCCGCGGTGCTGGACGTAGGGCCAGCCCGTTTCGGACACGGTCGCCTGATAGAAGCTGTCGCGTTCGGCGATGAATTCGGCCTCGCGCTCGCCGATCGAGTCGCGCGCATCCTCGGCCAGTTCGAAGGCGCGATTGGCCTCGCGGCTGCCGTGGCGTTGCTGCGCGTCTTTGACGCTGGGGGTGAAGGTGATATCGGCGAATGCGCGGCTCATGGCGTACTCCAGCCGGCGGCGATGCGGCGCCGCCGGCCCTGGTTCTGGTGATCGTGGTGGCGCGCGGCCTGGGGCCGGCCGCTCAGGCGGCCAAGGCTACCTTCGGGAAGTCGATCTCGACCCGGCTGGCCTTGCCGAGGATGTTGGTCAGCAGGTTCATGCCGACGTGGGTGATGATCTCGACGATGTCGGCATCGCTGAAGCCGGCCTCGCGCACCTCGAGGATCTCGGCGCTAGTGACTTCGCCCTGGTGCTCGACCAGCGAGCGGGCGAACTTCACCGCGATCGCGGCCTTGGCATCCTGGCTGCCGCCGGCGCGGTTGGCGGCGATCTCGTCGCCGTTCAAACCGGCATTGCGGCCCAGCGCGGTGTGTGCGGACAGGCAGTACTCGCAGGCGTTCTGCTGGGCCAGGGCCAGGGCGATGCGCTCGCGGGTCTGAAGGTCGAGGCTGCCCTCCTTGGCGATGCCGTGCAGGCCGAGGAAGGCGCGCAGAGCGGCCGGCGAGTTGGCGAATACCTTGAGGAAATTCGGCACCGAGCCGAGCTCGCGCTGGATGGCGTCCAGCAACTGCTGTTGTTCGGTGTCGGCGGTGTTGCGGTCGATGACGGCGATGCGGCTCATGGGAAGCTCCTGAAGGGGACGTGTGGAGTTAGGTGCGGTCGAAGCCGGCGTGGTTGCCTGCAGGCCTCGGGGTGACGTCACTTTCCGCCATTTCGCTTGTCATAAGAATCACCGGGAAGCAAAATTCATTATTGCGATTAGAGGAATAATCCGGATGGACCGACTGCACCTGATGACGGTCTTCGTCGCGGTGGCCGAAGAGGAAAGCTTCGCCCGGGCCGCGCGTAAGCTCGGCCTGTCGCCGCCGGCGGTGACGCGGGCGATCGCCGGTCTTGAAGAGCGGCTGGCGGTGAAGTTGCTCGACCGCACCACCCGCTTCGTCCGCGCCACCGAAGCGGGGCAGCGCTATCTCGACGATGCGCGGCGGATCCTGGCCGAGGTCGACGAAGCGGACGAAGCGGCGGCCGGCATCAACGCCGAACCGCGCGGGCACTTGGCCGTTACCGCGCCGGTCCAGTTCGGCAAGTTGTTCGTATTGCCGATCGTCGTCGACTACCTGCAGCGCTATCCGGCGACCCAGGTGTCGGCGCTGTTTCTCGACCGCGTGGCCAACCTGATCGAAGAGGGGCTGGACGTCGGCGTGCGCATCGGCGAGCTGCCCGATTCGAGCCTGCAGGCCATCCGGGTGGCGCAGGTGCGCAGGCTGTTGTGCGCGTCGCCGGACTATCTGCGCCGGCGCGGCTTGCCGAAGACCCCCGCCGACCTGGCCCGGCACGACATCATTTCCGCGCTCGGCATCAGCCCGTCCAGCGAGTGGAAGTTCGGCGACGGCCGCAAGGCGCAGTCGGTGCGGATAAAGCCTCGCCTGATCGTGACCACCAACGATGCGGCGATCGAGGCGGCGGTGCGGGGTTTCGGTATCACCCGGCTGTTGTCCTACCAGGTGGCGCCGCACCTCGCTTCCGGACAGCTGAAAATCGTATTGGGCGAGTACGGGCATTCGTCGCTGCCCGTGCATGTACTGCATCGCGAAGGGCGTTACGCCTCGCCTAAGGTTCGCACCTTCGTCGATATGGTGGTCGCGCAACTGCGGGGCAATAGCGCGTTGAATTGAGCGGCGGCTGCCGGCCGGCGTCGACAGAAACACCCGGTAGTTGCGGTTCGCCGGTATTTTGGCGCCAGCGAGCCGGGAGGAGCCAGGAGCTACGGCTCGCCGGATTCGCGGTGTCGATGCAAACGACTGCGACCGCCCTCCTGTGTCATGCAGAGAATGGAGGCGGCCCGACGCGGTCGGGCCGCCTCTTCGGTCAAGGTGTCGCGAGCGGGATCTGCCAACCCTGTTCGCAGCGTTGCAGGGTCAGGTGATAGTCGGAGCCGGCGCCCGCGGCCCGCAGGCACAGGCCCGACTGGACGCCGCGGAATTCGCTGCCGACCCGGTTCCATTGCTGGTTGGCGCCGCCGTGGCAGGTGTAGACGTAGATCGGCGTGCCTGCCGTGGTGCCGCCGTTGTAGGCGTCGATGCACAGATTCGAGGCGGTGCGCAGTGTTTTGTCCGCCGCGTAGACCCAAGCCTGGTTATCGAGACCATGGCAGGTGCCGAGGATGGGCTGGACGCCGCTTTGGTAGGTGTAGGCATCGAGGCATTGATTGCCGGAATGCACGATCGGGCCACGGGGCGAGTTGCCGATCGCATGCTGGTGCACGCTCCCGGTCGGCGTCTGATCGATCCGGCCGTCACATGCCGGGATATTGGTCCTGAGTACACGCGCGACGCTGGCCAGAGGTGTGCCGGGATTGCCTACCGGCAGGAGGAACTCGGCACGGCTATAGGGCTGGTTGTAGCAATTCACCGTGGGCCAGCTCCACTCCCAGTACTCGGTGAAATTGTTCATGTTCTTCGGCGAGATCTGGGTCGCCTTGGTGAGGACGCTGCCAATCTTGAAGCTGGTGCCGTCGGTGAGATCGTTGACGGTCGCGCCGATCCAGCCACCGCCTTCATGTGCGACATGGAATTGATAGGTGTGGCCCTCCTTCCACTGATAGGTGATATGGCAGCCGTAGCCGGTGCCAAACTCATCGAATTCTGCGCAAACGCTGCCGGCACTGCCGAGCTTGCCGGCGCTCGCGCCCCAAACGGACAACAGGAAGTAGCCGCCGGTGCCGGCCTTGCGTTGCATGCCGGTATAACCGCCGGGATAGCCGACGAGCCAGAACTGATTGGCCCAGAACACGTTGGCCCGAGGGCCGGGATCTGATTCCACCGTGATGCCGTAATTGATCGAATCGAACCCAGCGATGGCGGGGTCGAACTCGTAGAAGGTGTGGCCACCGGGTGCGGCGGCCATAACCTGCAAGGGCAGCAATGCCAACAGCAGCAGCGCTCCCCAGCGTTGTAACGACTTGACGATCTTCATTGCTCTTACTCCGATGCTGTAGCAGTACTCGCGCCGTGGCGTTCGCCATCCATGCAGGTCGCTCAGGCTGGCGCGTAAGCCATGAGCGGGTCTTTGGTGTGCTTGCTGCCGGCATTCGCCTTCCGCGCGGCCGGGCGCGTTCGTGCGGTGTCGCCGGGCATCGCCGATGCGGGGCATCGGCGATGCATACGGGCCGGCCGCTCAAGGCGCCGGCTTGGGGATCTGCCAGTTTTGATTCGCTTGCGAGGTGCAGGCCTGGATCGTGAGTTGCGTGGCGGCGCCCGCTGAAGTCAGGCACAGGCCGGACAGGTCGCTGCGCAATTGATTGCCGACCCGATTCCATTGTTGGTTACGGCCGCCATGGCAACTGAAGACGATCACCGGCGCGCCTGGCGCGGTCTGTCCGTTGGCCACATCCAGGCACAGGTCGGTCCACAGCCGCAGCGTGCGATCGACACCGTGCACCCAGGCTTGGTTTTCGCCGCCGTGGCAGGCGAAGCCTTGCGCCGGGACATTGCTGGTGGTCGCGCCGCCTCTCGCATCCAGGCACAGGCCGCCGCCATCGGTCACCGCACCGCGCGGCGAGTTGCCGATGGCGTAGTGGTGCACGGTGCCGATCGGCAGCGTATCGATCCGGCCGTAACAGCCCGGAACATAGTTGCGCGAGATGCTGGCGACGCGAGGAGAGGCGGTGCCGACGTTGCCGATGGGCAGCAGGAATTCCGCGCGGCTATAGGGCTGGTTGTAGCAGTTCGACTGCGGCCAGTTCCATTCCCAGTACTCGACCCAGTTGGTCATGTTTTTCGGTGAGATCTGGGTGGCCGCGGTGAGCACGCTGCCGATCTTCACCGAGGCGCCCGTGGCCAGGTCGGTGACGGTGACGCCGAACCAACCGCCGCCTTCGTGTGCGAGATGGAACTGATAGGTGTGGCCGACCTTCCAGTCGTAGACCATGTGACAGCTGTAGCCGGTACCTAACTCGTCGAACGCGCCGCAGATACTGCCCGAGCTGCCGACTCGGCCTGCGGTCGCGCCCCAGACCGAAAACAGGAGAAAACCGCCGAGTTGGGAGTGGCGTTGCATGCCGGCGTAGCCACCGGGACGGCCGACGAGCCCGAACTGATTGGCCCAGAACACGTTGGCCCGAGGGCCGGGATCGGATTCCACCGTGATGCCGTAATTCATCGAATCGAACCCGGTGATGGCGGGGTCGAACTCGTAGTAGGTGTAGCCACCCGGTGCGGCGGCCATAATCTGGAGGGGTGACAGTGCCAACAGCAGCAGCGCTCCCCAGCATCGCAGCGACTTGACGATATTCATGACTCTTACTCCGAGGCTGTAGCGGTATCGCGCCACGATGTTCGCGATCCATGCAGGCCCGCCCAGGCTGGCGCGAAACTCAGGAGCGGGTCGTTCTTCATTGCGGCCGGGTTCGTATGCGCGGCGGTCGGGCGCGCTCATGTCGTACCGAGTGCGCCGGCGCTGCGAATGCATTCGGCGAGTGAGGGGGAGCGGTGCCGGTCTTGATATCGCGGCACCCGATTCGTGCGCGATGCACGAGTCCTTGAGTGGCGCGAATGGCTGCGCGTCGCCTACGGCGTCGGTAACGAAAGCGAGCATCGCCTGCTGCACTCCTGTCGCGGAGGGGTGTGCTTGCTCGCTCTGTGCTCGGAGGTTCGACGAGGGGCCGCGGGAGGCTGCGGTGCCGCATCGGTGGAGCTTTGTGGCGATAGCACATGAACCGTTGCCGGCGAATGTAGCTAACTTTCCTGGGATTTATTTAGAATTTATTGTTATGTGTTTTTCCAGGCGCCCTAGTCATGCGGCTTTTGCGCGAGGAGGGAGTCTAGATGCCGGTAAAAGGCCGTTGCGATAGCTTGAAACGTAAGAGTTTACCGGGGATTTTTTCTATTTTCCGATGAGCGGTATGGCGGGGTTTATCGGCCGTGAAAGCTCGTTATGTGTTTCGAAATACATTTAGGGAGCGTCGGTGTGAGGCAGGGCAGCCGAATTCCGCTCATGTAATAAAAAAACATAGGTCGTCAGGGCGTTGGATTCGCGTCGACGCGCCCGACGCATCGGATGGGGCCTGCTCTCGGTCGGGCACTCGCCAGCGACGCAAGCGCTCGATCAGTTCGCCGTAGCGCGAATGGTGTAGCGCAAGGTCTTCATCCCGAGAATGAGTGCAGCGTCGACGGTGGCCCGCATATCGGCGTCGAAGGCGCAGCGCTCGGGAGCGATCGCCGACCGACGCGGGCGCCTGGCCTCTCTGCAAAGGGGGGAATTTAAGACGAGGCGAATTGCATGAGCCCCGTCGGCTGTCGATGCTCGTCGCTTCGGTGATGCCGTCGCTTCGTCCACGCTCAAGATGCGGCTCCGGCGTATCCGCTACTCCGACAGTTCCCCCCCTTTTGAAAAAAGGCAGGGAGGGCCTTGTTCCGGCTAGATCGCGGCAACCTGCCCGCAAATCCCCGGGCGCGGTGGCAAGGCTGCTCAGCCCAACGATGCAGGCGCCTGCCCCTTTGCAAAGGAGGCTGATTAAAAAGGAGAGGCTTACAAAGAGGCGGGTTGTGTCAGTCCCTTAGGCCGTGGACGGAAGCTCGCGATCAGAGGCGTTCGCCGACCGGCAGGTAGCGCCATTCGCCGACCGGCATCTTGCTCAGCGAGATGCGGCCGATGCGCAGGCGGCGGATCGAGACCACGTCGAACCCGACCTGGCGGCACATGTCGCGCAACTGCCCGGGCTGTACGTCCTTGATGGCGAAGCGCAGGCGGGTTTCGTTCTGCCAGCTGACCTTGCACGGCCGCAGCGCGCGGCCCTGGTAGCTCAGGCCGTGGGCGAGCTTCTGCATGCCGTAGGGCAACAGGTCGCCGGCCACCTCGACCACGAACTCCTGTTCGATCTGGGCGTAGTCCTCGGTCAGGCGGCGCCAGACGCGACCGTCCTGGGTCAGCACGACCAGCCCGCTGGCGTCGCTATCGAGCGGGACCAGCGGGGTCAGGCGGTGGAAATGGCGCTTGAGCACGCGCACCTCGGACAGGTCGCCGGGCGCGTGGGTGGCCGGGGTGACCAGGCCGGCGGCGTCCTTGAGATCGAGGCCGGCCGGTTTGTGCAGCAGCATCGTCGCCGGCTCGATGGGTTCCAGGCGGGCGTCCGCGGCCAGTTCGACGGTCTGGGTCGAGACCAGGGTCTGCGGCTCCTCGACGATCTCGCCATCCACCGACACCCAGCCGCCCTCGATGTATTGCTGGGCGTCCGTGCGCGAACAGGGGACTTGTTCGGCGAGGCGTTTGTCGAGGCGGACGGGTTCGGACATGACGGAATTCGATACTGGGGTCGCCAAGTGTAAAGATATACGCCTGTTACGCCGGGATTCCCCCTCAGCCGGCGCCGTTTCCCCCACAGGATTTCATGAAGACTCCACCCGGATTGCAGGCGCTGATCGACGACGGCGTGATCGACGAGGTCATGCGCCCGCTCAAGAGCGGCAAGGAGGCCGCGGTCTACGTGGTGCGTTCCGGCGACGAGATCCGCTGCGCCAAGGTCTACAAGGACATGGCGCAGCGCAGCTTCCAGCAGCGCGTGCAGTACCAGGAGGGGCGCAAGGTGCGCGGCAGCCGCGAGGCGCGCGCGATCGGCAAGGCCACCAAGTACGGGCGCAAGCAGCAGGAAACCGCCTGGAAGAACACCGAGGTCGAGGCGCTGTACCAGTTGCGCGATGCCGGTGTGCGCGTGCCCGAACCGTACGGTTATTACCACGGCGTACTGGTGATGGAACTGGTCACCGACGCCGACGGCCACTCCGCGCCGCGCCTGGGCGAGGTCGAGCTGGCGCCGGAGCAGGCCCGCGGCTTCCACCGTTTCCTGGTGCGGCAGGTGGTCAAGATGCTCTGCGTCGGCCTGATCCACGGCGACTTGTCCGAGTACAACGTCCTGGTCGCCCCGGACGGCCCGGTCATCATCGACTTCCCGCAGGTCGTCAGCGCCGCCGGCAACAATGCCGCGCGCAAGATGCTGTTGCGCGACGTCAACAACCTCACCGCCAGCCTCGGCGCCTGGGCGCCGGAGCTGCTGGACACCTGGTACGCCGAGGAAATGTGGGCCCTGTTCGAGGCCGGCGACTTGCGTCCCGACAGCGAACTGACCGGCGTGTTCGCGCACGACGAGTCCGCGGTCGACCTCGACAGCGTCCGCCACGCCATCAACGATGCCCGCGACGAAGCGCTGATCCGCCAGCAGGGCCGCGAGGCCGCGGCCGAAATGGACTGAGCCGGCCGCGTCGACGGCCAAAGGATCGGCCGACCGGGCTGGGTTCGGCCCCGGTCCGGCGTCCGCCGCATCCGCCCATCCTTCGCCCCCTTCGCCCCCCTTCGCCTGTCATCGGGCGACGGCCGCCGTTACGAGCGTGCGCGATCCGGAGCCGGGTGTAGATTAAGGCCGCGACACGGCCGGGCCGACGCATAGTGAGACGGCGTTGGCTTTTCACGGCGTCCGCGCAGGGCACGCCATAGGCTCGATAGCGGTCCAAGGGGGCGGGCCGTTCGCGTAGCCGTTACGGTGGGCAGGTTCGCAGTGCGTCTCTACACTGGGGCTTCGTCCGCGACAGGCGGTCCTCACAATCACTGCCCAGATAGGTAATGCTTCATGGCATACACGGGGATCGGTCATGAATAACATCACGATTCGGCAGCGAATCATCTTGAGCTTCGCCGTGATCATCGTGGCGATGGTGGTGATGGGCGGCATCGCCCTGCAGCGGCTGTACGGCATCCAGCTCGAAGAGAGCCGATTGCGCGAGGATTCCATTCCCGGGCTGTACGTCTCCGGGCAGATGGAAACCGAGTGGCATACCTACTACGCCGCGCTCAACAGCTTGGCGGCCGCCGATGCGGGCCAGCGCGCCGAGGTGCAAGAGCGCTTGCGTGTCCACCGCACCGCATTCGAACAGGCCCTGAGTCGCTACCGCGCCACCGCCATTCAAGCCGACGATCGCCGCAATGTCGATGCGCTCGCCGGTTTCAGTGCGTCGTTGTTCGCCTTGCAGCCGGACCTTATCCGGGCCGGCGAGAGCGGCACCGCGGGCTTGCAGGAAGCGATTCGCACGCGCGCCGCTCCGATCTTCGCCAAGGCGGTCGAAACCCTGACCCGCATCATCCACTACAACTACAACGAGGCGGTCGCGTCCGGCAATCGCATCGACGCTTCGGTGAAATCGGCCGAGCTCGGCATCGGCCTGACCTTCGCCGGCGCGGTATTGGCCGCGGTGCTGGCCGGCTTCTTCCTGTTGAAGGCGATCACTTTGCCGCTGCACCGGCTGGCGCGCGCCGCCGACGTCATGGCCAAGGGCGATTTCAGCCAGCGTCTGGGGTTCTCGCGCAGCGACGAATTCGGCACCGTCGCGCAGGGCTACGACCGCATGAGCGGCGAGCTGGCCGAACTGGTCGGGCAGATCCAGACCTCGGGCATCCAGGTCAATTCCTCGATCAACGAGATCACCGCGACCCTGCGCGAGCAGCAGGCCACCGCCGCGCAGATCGCCGCGACCACCACCGAGATCGGTGCCACCTCGCGCGAAATCGCCGCGACCTCGAAGGAACTCGCGCGCACCATGGGCACGGTCGCCGGCAGCGCCGAGCAGACCGCCTCGTTGGCCGGCAACGGCCAGGATGGGGTGGCGCAGATGGAAGAGACCATGGGCCGGATGATCGACGCGACCGCGGCGATCAGCGCCAAGCTCGCGGTGCTGGCCGAGAAGGCCAGCAACATCAGCCAGGTCGTCACCACCATCACCAAGGTCGCCGACCAGACCAATCTGCTTTCGCTCAACGCCGCCATCGAGGCGGAAAAGGCCGGCGAATACGGCCGCGGCTTCTCGGTGGTGGCGGTCGAGATCCGCCGCCTCGCCGATCAGACCGCGGTAGCGACGCTCGACATCGAACAGATGGTGCGCGAGATCCAGTCGGCGGTGTCGGCTGGCGTGATGGGTATGGACAAGTTTTCCGAAGAGGTTCGCCGCGGCACCGGCGACGTACAGCAGGTCGGCGGCCAGTTGTCGCAGGTGATCGAACACGTGCAGGCGATGGTGCCGCGTTTCGAGGTGGTCAACGAAGGCGTGCAGGCGCAGGCGGCCGGGG
Organism: Lysobacter antibioticus; assembly: GCF_001442535.1. Classification (NCBI taxonomy): domain Bacteria; kingdom Pseudomonadati; phylum Pseudomonadota; class Gammaproteobacteria; order Lysobacterales; family Lysobacteraceae; genus Lysobacter; species Lysobacter antibioticus. The sequence goes on from NZ_CP013141.1 coordinate 3,127,404, forward strand.
CGGAGCAGATCAACCTGGCTTTGGGCCAGTTGAGCGAGGCCGCGCAGCAGACCGTCGATGCCTTGAAGCAGTCCAACCAGGCCATCGACGAACTGCATCAGGTCAGCGCCGGGCTGCGCGACGGGGTGTCCAAGTTCAAGTTGCTGGCGTAAGCGCTGCCGACCGTCAGACGCACCCGGGAGGACGATGCCGTGCTGTTTCTTGTCTTCCAGCTGGACCAGGACCGTTACGCCATCGAGGCGGCGCAGGTCGTTTCGGTGCTGAACCTGGTCGAGCCGAAAGCCATTCCGCAGGCCCCCGCCGCGGTGGCCGGGGCCTTCGACTATCGCGGCGAACCGGTGCCGCTGATCGACCTGTGCCAGTTGGCGTTGGGGCGTCCCGCGCGCGCGCTGTTGAGCACACGCGTGATCGTGGTGAATTACCCGGTCGGCGACGGCGGCACGCGCAAGCTCGGCCTGATCGCCGAGCAAGTGCTGGAAACGGTGCGGCGCGAGGCCGCCGAGTTCGCTGCGGCCGGCGTCGATGCGGCGCAGGCGCCGTATCTGGGGCCGGTCGTCGCCGATGCGCAGGGCCTGATCCAGTGGGTGCGGATCGAACAACTGCTGCCCGGCTCGGTGCGCGAACTGTTGTTCCAAGCCTCGGTCGAAAGCGCATGAAGCCGGGCGGCTTCCAGCAATGGCTCAAGGACACCATGGGGCTGGATGCCAGCACCATCGGCCCGACCGTGGTCGAGCGCGCCGTCGCCAGCCGCATGACCGCGTGCGGATGCAAGCAACTCGCCGAGTACTGGCAGGCGCTGCGCGCCTCTCCGCTGGAGCAGCAGGAACTGATCGAAGCGGTGGTGGTGCCGGAGACCTGGTTCTTCCGCGACACCCAGGCGTTCAGCGCCTTGTCGGAAACCTTTGGCCTGCATTGGGCGGTCACCCATCCCGGCGAGCGTCTGCGCCTGCTGAGCCTGCCGTGTTCGACCGGCGAAGAGCCCTACACGATGGCGATGGCCCTGCAAGACGCCGGCTTTCCGCTCGAGCGGCTCAGCATCGACGCGGTCGACATCAGCGAGCGCGCGCTGGCGAAGGCGCTGCGCGGCCTGTACGGCAGCAACTCGTTCCGCGGCCGCGAGCTGCAGTTCCGCGAGCGCCATTTCACCACCGTGGCGGGCGGCTGGCAGTTGCCGGAGACAGTGCGTTCGCGGGTTAATTTCATCCAGGGCAACGTACTCGACGTCGCCTTCCTGCCCGGCGAGGCGGTGTACGACGCGATCTTCTGCCGCAACCTGCTGATCTATTTCGATGCCGACACCCAGATACGCACGGTCGGCATTCTCAAGCGTCTGCTGCGTCCGCAAGGGCTGCTGTTCGTCGGTCCGGCCGAAGCCGGGTTGATCCTGTCGCAGGGTTTCGCCTCGGCGCAGTTGCCGATGGCTTTCGCCTTCCGTCCGCCGCGAGCCGACAGCGGTGTCGCGGTGTCGGCGGCGATGTTGGCGACGACGGCGTCGGCGCTGGCGGGCGCCGCCGCCAAGGCCACCACGGTGAAAGCCATCGCCAAGCCGCGGCCGTTGGCGCGGCCGGCGCCCTCGGCGAGCCCCGTGCCGGCAGTTGCCGAGAGCGCAGAAGCCTTGCTCGACGCCGCGCAGCGCCTGGCCGATAACGGCGACTTCGATCGGGCAGCGGGCTCCTGCCAGGCCTATCTGCAGGCACAGGGGCCGTCGGCGCGTGCGCTGTACCTGCTCGGGCTGATCGAGGGGGCGAAGGGCCGCAACGAGCTCGCCGAAGACTATTTCCGCAAGGCCTTGTACTTGCAGCCACAACACGAAGAGACCCTGATGCATCTGGCGTTGCTGCTCGAAACCCGCGGCGATGCCGCCGGCGGGCGCGTCCTGCGCCTGCGCGCGCAACGCTCGCGCAGGACGGCAGGCTGACATGGGCGCCGACGGAGGCCACCGAGGATGAGCGCCAAGCACACGCCGGCCGGACCGAGCAGCGCCGTGGCCCGTTTGCTCGACCGCGCGCCCGCGCCGGAGGCGCTGCGCGAGGCGACCCGGCACGTCGCCGCCAAAGCCGAAGACCTGAGGTCGCTGACCGCGTCGCTGTTCGTGTTCCGCCTCGGCGCGGAATGGCTGGGCCTGGCCGCCTCGGTGGTCGACGAAGTCATCGAGCCGCGCCCGGTCCACACCTTGCCGCATCGCCGCGAGGGTGTGGTGCGCGGGCTGGTCAACGTGCGCGGGCAGCTCACCGTCTGCGTCGCGCTCGAATCCCTGTTCCATCTGGAAGCGGGCCAGGCCGATGCCGCGCGCAGCTTGTTGAACCGGCGCCTGGTGGTGCTGGCCTGGCAGGAGCAGCGCCTGGCCTTCGAGGCCGACGAAGTGCACGGTTCGCATCGTTACGACCCGGCCGCGATCGGCAACGTGCCGGCGACGGTCGCGCATTCGGTTTCGCCGTTCAGCACCGGCATTCTGGCCATGGGCCAGCGCAACGTCGGCGTGCTCGACGACGCGCTGGTGCTCGGCGCACTCAATCGGCGGCTCGGATGAGCACAGGCAACCTCCAGGATTATTCGCTGCACGACCTGTTCCGCATGGAGGTGGAAGGGCAGGCGCAGGTGCTGACCGAGGGGTTGCTGATCCTCGAAAGTCATCCGGCCTCGGCGCCGGAGCTCGAAGCCTGCATGCGCGCGGCGCATTCGGTGAAAGGCGCCGCGCGCATCCTCGGCCTGTCGGCCGCGGTGGCGGTCGCGCATTCGATGGAAGATTGCCTGGTCGAGGCGCAACAGGGGCGGCTGGTCCTCGGCAACGTCGTCATCGATGCCCTGCTCGGCGGCGTCGACCTGCTCGCCCGCATCGCTGCGACGCCGGCCACCGAGACTGCGCCGTGGATGCGCGACGATGCGCCGGACGCCGAGCGTTTCCGCGCCGCCTTGGCCGCGGCCCTGGCCGCCGATCCGGCTCCGGCATCGGCGGCGGCAGAGACCGACGCGGAACACGCCTCGGCCGCCGAGGCCGCTCACGCCGAGGCCGCCCATGCTGAGGCCGAAAGCGAAGAGCGGGTGCTGCGCATCACCGCACGCAGCCTCAACCGCCTGCTCGGCCTGGCCGGCGAGTCGCTGGTGGTGTCGCGCTGGCTCGATCCCTACATCCGCTCGTTGAGCCGCCTCAAGCGTCTGCAGCACGACAGCGCGGTCGCGCTGGACCGGCTGGCCGACATCTCGCCGGGCATGTCGCGCGATCAACATGCGAACGCGTTGCTGATGGAGGCGCGCTCGGCGATCGCCGAGTCGCAGCGGCAACTAGCCGATAGAATCGCCCAGCTGGACTTGTACGAGCGCCGCATCGCCAGCGTCGCCCATCGCCTCTACGACGAGGCGTTGTCGAGCCATATGCGGCCGTTCGCCGACGGTACCCGCGGGTTCAAGCGCATGGTCCGCGATCTGGCGCGCGAACTCGGCAAGGAGGCGCGCCTGGAGATCGTCGGCGCCAAGACCCAAGTCGACCGCGATGTCCTCGCCAAGCTCGAAGCGCCGTTGGGCCACCTGCTGCGCAATGCGGTCGATCACGGCATCGAGTCGGCCGAGCAGCGCCGCGCCGACGGCAAGCCCGTCGGCGGCCTGGTGCGGCTGGAAGCGCATCACGTGTCCGGCCTGCTCGAAATCACCATCGAAGACGACGGCCGCGGCATCGATCTGGAACAGGTGCGCACGATAGTCATTGCCCGGCGCCTGGCCGACGAGGACACCGCGTCGCGCCTGAGCGAGGCGGAACTGCTCGAATTCCTGTTCCTGCCCGGATTCACCCTGCGCGAGGTGGTCACCGAGATCTCCGGGCGCGGGGTCGGCCTCGACGCCGTGCAGAACATGGTCAAGCAACTGCGCGGTACCGTGCGCCTGTCGTCGCAAGCCGGCGGCGGCACGCGTTTCCAGTTGCACTTGCCGCTGACGACCTCGGTGCTGCGCGCGCTGGTGGTCGAGATCGGCGCGGAGGCCTATGCGTTTCCGCTGACCCAGATCGTCTGCACGGCGATGGTTGCGCGCGAGGACGTGCACTGGCTCGAAGGGCGCCAGCATTTCGAGTTGAACGGCCGTCGCATCGGTCTGGTGTCGGCGCAGCAGGTGCTCGGCGGCTCCGAGGCCAAGGCCGCGCCCGAGCAACTGCATGTGATCGTGCTCGGCGCGCCCGGCGGCGGCCACGAATACGGCCTGGCGGTGGAGCGTTTCCGCGGCGTCAGCGAGTTGGTGGTGCAGTCGTTGCCGAGCCAGTTGGGCAAGGTCAAGGACATCAGCGCCGGTGCCCTGCTCGACGACGGCACGCCGGTGCTGATCGTCGACGTGGAGGACCTGCTGCGTTCGGTCGAGCGCCTGGTGTCGACCGGCCGCCTGACCCAGCTGCGTTACGACGACAGCGCGCAGACCGCGACCCGCAAGCGCGTGCTGGTGGTCGACGATTCACTCACCGTACGCGAGCTCGAACGCAAACTGATCGAAAGCGGAGGTTACGTGGTCGAGGTGGCGGTGGACGGTATGGACGGCTGGAACGCGGTGCGGGCGGGTCATTTCGACCTGGTCGTCACCGACATCGACATGCCGCGCATGGACGGCATCGAGCTGGTCGGCCTGATCAAGAAGGATGCGCGTCTGCGCAGCGTGCCGGTCATGATCGTGTCGTATAAGGATCGCGAGGAAGATCGCCGGCGCGGCCTCGATGCCGGCGCCGATTTCTATCTGACCAAGGGCGGCTTCCATGAGGAAGCGTTGTTGCAGGCGGTGGTCGACTTGATCGGCGAGGCCGCTGCATGAGGATCGGCATCGTCAACGACCTGGCGCTGGCGGTCGAAGCGCTGCGCCGCGCGATCGGCCGGCGCAGCGAGCACAGCATCGCCTGGACCGCGGCCAACGGCGAGGAGGCGGTGGCGCGCTGCGCCGAGGACACGCCCGATCTGGTGTTGATGGACTTGTTGATGCCGGGCATGGGCGGGGTGGAGGCGACGCGCCAGATCATGGCGCGCAGCCCCTGCGCGATCCTGGTGGTGACCGCCAGCGTCGGCGGCAACGCCTCGTTGGTGTTCGAGGCCATGGGCCACGGCGCCATCGACGCCGCCGACGTGCCGACTCTCGGTATCGACGATTACGCCGGCGCGCAGGAGCTGCTGGCCAAGATCGACCTGATCGGACGTCTGGTCGGCGATGCGCCGTCGCGGCAGGTCAAGCAGCTGCCGGCGCGCCGTTCCAGTACCAAGCGCCTGGTCGCGATCGGCGCCTCCGCCGGCGGTCCGGCGGCGCTGTCCGAGTTGCTGGGCGGCTTGCCGGCCGGCTTCCCGGCCGCGATCGTCGTCGTCCAGCACATCGACGAAAAGTTCGCCAGCAGCATGGCCGATTGGCTCAACCGTTTTTCCGCCAACCCGGTGCGGCTGGCGCGGCCGGGCGATCGACCGAGCGCCGGCAGCGTGCTGCTGGCCGGCACCAACGAGCATCTCGTGTTCCAGCCCGACGGCACGCTGGCCTACACGCCCGAACCGGTCGAGCAGCCTTACCGGCCTTCGGTGGACGTGTTCTTCGAGAGCATCAACAAGGACTGGCCCGGCGAAATCGTCGGCGTGCTGTTGACCGGTATGGGCCGCGACGGCGCCAGCGGTCTGCACGCGCTGCGCATGCGCGGTCACCACACCATCGCCCAGGACCAGGCCAGCAGCGCCGTCTACGGCATGCCCAAGGCGGCTGCCGATCGCGGCGCCGCCGTCGACATTCTTCCCTTGGATCGAATCGCAGCGAAGTTGCGTTCGCTCTTCGGCGACATCAGGAACCTAGCGCCATGACTGAGCATTCCCCGAGCTTTACGCCGGCCACGCCGCGCAGGCGTCGGTTCGTCGTGCTGCTGGTCGACGACCAGCCGATCATCGGCGAGGCGGTGCGCCGCGCGATCGCCAGCGAGCAGGACATCGAGTTCCATTACTGCAGCTCGGCCAGCGACGCGGTCGCGACCGCCGAGGCCCTGCAGCCGACGGTGATCATGCAGGACCTGGTCATGCCCGGCGTCGACGGCATGACCCTGGTGCACCTGTACCGGGTGCACGCGAGCTTGCGCAACGTGCCGATCGTGGTCCTGTCGAGCAAGGAGGACGCGGCGGTGAAAAGCCAGGCCTTCGCCACCGGAGCCGCGGACTATCTGGTCAAGCTGCCGGACCCGATCGAACTGGTCGCGCGCATCCGCCACCACTCGCAGGCCTATCTCAACCAGATCGAACGCGACGCGGCCTATCGCGCGCTCAGCGAGAACCAGCAGAAGCTGCTGGAAATGAACGAGGTGCTGCGCCGGCTCAGCGATGTCGACGGCCTTACCGGGCTCAACAACCGCCGCTACCTCGACAGCTACCTCGACACCGAATGGCGCCGTGCGGTGCGCGAGCAGGGCGACTTCTCGATCCTCATGGTCGATGTCGACAACTTCAAGGTCTACAACGACGCCTACGGCCATCTGATCGGCGACGAGGCGCTCAAGGCCGTGGCCGGCGCGGTGCAGCGTTGCGCGCAACGCCCGGCCGACGTCGCCGCGCGTTTCGGCGGCGAAGAGTTCGCGCTGGTGTTGCCGTCGACGCCGAGCGAAGGCGCGCGCCGCGTCGCCGAGCAGATTTGCGCCAGCGTCTACGAGCTGGCGATCCCGCACACCGGCGCCGAGGTGGGCCGCGTCACCGTCAGCGTCGGCGGCGCGACCTATTCGCCGTGCAGCGGCGATTCCTACGAGCCCTTGCTCGAAGCGGCGGATTTCGCCCTCTACGAAGCCAAGCGCGCCGGTAAGAACCAGGCGGTTCACCGCGAACTGCCCTGAGCCGTCGGCCGATTTGCAGAAGGCCGATTTGCAGAAGGCCGATTAGCAAAGGTCGATACGAAGGCCGCTGAGTGCGGCCAAGCGCCGTTACGTTCGCAGCGGCGCATGCGTTCCCTGTAACCCGCATGCCGTGGTGCGCCGTCGGTCAGATCGGGGACGACGGAAAATGGCTTCGCCCACGGCGCGGCGCATGGCTCAGTGCCAGCGGGATGATTAATGTGCTTTGTGCGATTGAGTGCAAAGAACTGACGCAAATGAGTGACGTATAGCGTCAAACGCCTGGCATCTCAGCCGGCCGCCACGAGTCTTCGGTCGAGGCCGCGTCGCTGGACTCACCGAGGCAGTTCCCCCCTTTGACAAAGGGGAGGCTGCTTCTGCTTTTGCCCCTGCACCGCACCGCCGATCAGCAGCGCGAGGCCTTCGCTCAGGCCGGCGCGGCTTGCGGCCGCGGCCCTCATCAGGCCGCGGTGGCCTGCAGCAGCGCGAGTTGTTCGCGCAGCGATTCGTTCTCGGCGGTCAGCTCGGCCACGCGTTCGCGCAACGCCAATATCTGATCGGCGAGCGCGGCGTCCAGCGCCGAGGTTTCGCCCTCATCGCCTTCGCGCGCCTCGCGCGGTTTGCGCCGCGATTCGCGCACGCGCTTGGCGGCTTCCTTGAGTTCGCTTTTGCCGGCCAGGGCCGCAGCGCGCTGCTCGTCTTCCGGCAAGGTCGCGACCGCGGCGGCGGCATTGAGCGACAGCGTGCCCGACTTCACCGCGGCCACCACTTCCGGCGCGGCTTGCTTGTGGATGGTTTCGATCAAGCCGACCTGGGCGGTGCTCAGGCGCGCCTCACGGGCGATCTCGCCGCGTTGCTTGCGCGCGCCCGGCGCCGGCTTGGCCGCGGCTGCCGCTGCGGGCTGCGCCGCATCGGCGCCCGGTTCGGCCGCCGAGGTGTCCCAGGGGGCGTCGTCGTTGCCGGCGTCGGCCGCCGCCGGTGCGCCGGCGGCGGCGCGCTCGGCCAAAATCTCGCGCTTGCGCAGGGCCAGCACGCCGCGCTGGAAATCGGACACGCTGCGCCGGCCGAGGTGCTGGTCGATCATCCACAGGTAGACGTCGTCGATCGACTGGAAGCGCGGGTTCTGCACGGTCTGGAACGGCAGGCCGTGCTTGCGGCAGATGCCGTAGCGGTTATGGCCGTCGACCAGGACGTCGCCCCACAGCACCAGCGCGTCGCGGCAACCCTCGGCGAGGATGCTGCGCTCCAGCGCTTCGTGCTCTTCCTCCGTCAGCGGGTCGATATAGGCTTTGAGCTCTTGGTTGACGAGAATTTCCATGGCGGGCACTGCAACTTCGGGCGCGGCATTGTAGGCAGATGCGGCCCATCGGTCAGCTCTGTGCCCATCCTGGCCTGCGGCCTTGCCGGTCTCGCCGGCGTTGGCCCGGGCGGCGGATGAGCCCGAGCGCCCGCTGCGGCATTCAGTGGGGGCGCATCGGCGCCGGGCGGATCCGGTCCTGGGCGTCGGGCGCCAGGGCTTGCGCGGGTGCCCGGGCGTTCAGGGCGGCGAGTTCGCGCAGCGATTCGGCGACCGGCGTCTTCGCCGCGTCGGCGGCCGATATCTGCGCGCGGATATGGGCCGGGTCGCGCGGATCGCCCTGGACCACGAACAACTGCTCGGGCTGGCCCGGGGCATGGCCGGCGACGATCTGATCGACTCGGCTCAAACCGCAGCGTTTGGCGAGCACCAGCAGGCTCGCGGCGGTGCGTTCGCCGTCTTCGCCGCGCGCCAGGCCCTGACCATGCTGGATCGCGGCGACGCCGGCGCGGACTTGCCCATACAGGCGGTGGTCCGGGTGCCCGGCCAGGCGTGGGTCGGACGGCGCCGCGGCCGGCAACGGCGGCAGGTGTCGTACGGTTTCGTCGAACGGACTCTGCGGCCGATCGGGCAGGTAGCGCAGGAGTTCGCCGGCCACGCCGCGCGCGCCTTGCGCGAGCGCCGCCGCGATCGATGCGCCTTCGCGGGTCAGCAGCATGTCGCTGCGGTACTTGTCGAACATCGGCCGATGCTGCTGCGCCAGTCGTTGCGCCTGCGGGTCGTCGAGCACCGAGCGGTCGCGCCGCCCCTCACCGTCGACGGGGAGGAAGTGGTGCATGCGGTGCGACTCCCAGCCGGCCGCGGCCGCGGGCAGGGCATAGCGGATGTCGAGGCGGTCGCCGTTGTCGGCATAGCGGCCGACCCGGGTCAAGGTATCGACCTCCTGTTCGACCGCGTACATGCGGACCCGGCCGAAATGCCGGCCGGCGGCGCTGACCATGTCGCCGGCCATGACGTGATTGAGCACCTGGATGCCGCCTTCGGGGATGCGATCGCGCAGGCTCGCGGCGCCATAGGGATTGAAGGTCTCGCCGCCCAGGCCGAAACGGTAGGCGCTGATCTGCGCCAGGCAACCGCCGAGCGAATGGCCGGTGACCGTCACCGGCACGTCGCGGCCGAGTTCGTGTTTCAAGCCCTGTGCATACTCCACGGCGCGGCGGGTCAGGCCGATGGCGTCGTCGGCCTGGCGGTTGACCCGTGCGGCGATCATCCCGCCGTCGGCGAGCAGACCGTCCTTGACGAACTCGCGGCCGAATTCGGTGCCGCGGTGCGCGACCACGATGGCGCCGGTGTCGAGGCGCTGGTAGATCGTGCCCTGGTAACCGGACGGGCGGTCGACGTGCTCGATGACTTTGTAGGTCACCTCGTCGATGCGCACTTTTTCTTCCAGGCCCCGGGCGCGGCGGCCGGGCGCGTAGGGGTTGTAGGCGTCGCTGGCGAGGTTGGCGTACTGCTGGCTATGGCGGTTCATGGCGTGCTCGCCCTCGGAATGAAGGTGACGGAGAAGACGTCGGCGCGGATCTCCTCGCGGTATGTGCGCGGACCTTGGTAATCCAGGGCGACCGCGTCCTGCGGATTGACCCGCGGACGCCCGTCGCGCCAGAAATGCAGGGTGCTGCCGCGCCCGGACAGCAGCGCCTCGCCCGGCAGCGTCGGATCGATGGCGATGTCGCGATGCTGGCGGTCGGCGAGGTGCAGGCTGACGTGCAGGGCGGCGAGCTTCCAACGGCAGACGCCGAGGCCGTGGTAGTCCTCGTCGTGCATCGCGTCGGCGTGCACGGCGATGACGTAGCGGTCGGTCGCCGTGCGGATATAGGTCGCCGGCAGGCTGTGTCGCGGCACCGGCCGCACCCCCGTCCCCGCCAACTCGGGCACGCAGGACAGGTCCGCCACCTCGTACTGGGCCGCGCCCTGCAGCGTCAGTACCGGACCGGGCGCGTCGTCGAGACGCAGGGTGACCTCGTAACGCTGCTGCGGATGTGGATTGCGTCGGTAGTGCGGCATGGTCGGCTCGGAGACATTGGAGCAAGCGCAGAGGGCCAGGACGAAGGCGAGGATCAGGCCGGGCGCGGCGGGAAAAAGGCGCATGCAGGCTCGCGGGGGAGGTGGAGGAGCGATGCTGCGGCAGCGACTCGGCAGCGCCGCGGTCGTCGCCGTCGCAGCGGTCGATGGCGCCGCGCGCGGCTTCGCGCGGTCAGGCGAGGCCATGCTCGACCGCGAGATAAACCAGGGACGCATCGCCCCGGACGTCGAGCTTGTCGAAGACGCGCGAGCGGATCGTGCGCACGGTCGACTCGGTGACGCGCAGCGAATCGGCGATGCGGCGGATGCTTTCGCCCTTGACCATCAGCATCGCGACCTCGAGCTCGCGCGGGCTGAGTTGGTCGAACGGCGAAGAGTCGAACAACACCTGGCAGGCCAGGGCGTTGTCGAGGAAGCGCCGGCCGCTGGCCACTTCGCGTACGGCGCGCAAGACCACCAGCGGATCGCTGGTCTTGCTGACGTAGCCCAGCGCGCCCGCGGCGAGCAACCGCCGCGGAATCGGGCTGCGTTCGAGCATCGAGACGATCAGCACCTTGCGTTCCGGATCCTGTCGCAGCAGGCGGCGGGTCAGGTCGAGGCCGTCGGTATCGGGCAGGTCGAAATCGCACACCACCAGGTCGATGGCGAACGTAGGAATCAGGGCCAGCGCATCGCGGCCGTTGGCGGCTTCGCCAACCACTTCGATGTCGCCCGCTTCTTCCAGTACCCAGCGCATTCCGGTGCGCATGAGGGGGTGATCGTCGATCATGAAGACGCGGATCATTACGAACTCTCTTGCCAAGTCAGATCCATCTGGATGACACCTAATCTCAACAAAACCCCAGAGTTGGCAAGCATCGCTTCTTGAATTTGCTTTGTGTCCACAAGAACGTAGACATTTGTCTACAAGGCGTGGCCAAACGCGCACGGCGAATCAGAGTTTTCCTACAACGCCTTGCGGAATTCCGGTGCTAGCCTCACTCACGGATTCGATGTCGCCGCGAGGCATCCGCAGTGAGGACGCAGTTCGCCACCGCATTCGCAAACGAAGGCTTGCGAACGGCAACGGAACACTCGCACCGCGGTCTCGTCGCGACGGATATCCGCTCCGAAGCGCGGGTTTCCCGTCCAGCGATTCGGGCGCTGCGACCCGGGCAACGCGACTTGCATGGCGCGACCCGAGCCGCACGACTCGTAAGGCAGGAGTCAGAAAGCACGACTCGTAAAACGCGAGTCGGAAAGCGCGATTCGTACAGCACGACTCGTACAGCACGACCTGGGAAGCACGATACGTAGAGCACGAGCCGGGAAGCACGACCCGAACCACGCGATCCGAGCCGTCGCTGTAAGCAACAGCCTTCGAGGCGCACGCATCACATTGCGGCACGACGCAACGGCCGCGCCATCGGGCGGCGGACCCATCGCGGGTCCGTGTGCGCGGCTGCGATTCGTAGGGTTTTTCCAGGCCGGAGGCGAGGCTTCCGGATGGTTGCGCAGAGTGCGCACACCCAAGGTGGCGCCGTAATCAGGCGCCGGTCAGCGGGCCGTCTCATCGGCGGGCCCGGCCGCAATGGAGGGGGACGCAATGGCAGGGATGGATCGCGTGTCGAGTGGGCTGCATGAGGCGTATCTCGCCGGCATCCAGTCGGGACTGGGCGACTTCGCCTTCTACAAACTGATCGACGGCTACTTCAGCCACGAGATCGACACCTTCGGTCTGCAGCTGATGGGGCGGATGATGGCCTGGGCCAGCGGCATCGCCCTGACCCTGGTGACCTTGTGGGTGTTGCTGACGGGCTATCGCATCGTCACCGGGCAATCGCGCGAGCCGATGATGGCCTTGGTCGTCAATGCGATGCGGGTTGCCGTCATCGTTTCGGTCGCCACCGGCATGTCGATGTTCGGCGGCAGCCTGCACGGCTTGTTCACCGATAGTCTGGACCGCGAGATCCATCAGGTGTTCACCGGCATCGAGGGTCGCACCGCCGCCGACAGCATCGACCAGAACCTGGCCTATACCCAGGTCGCCCTGGCCGCGATCGATGCGGTGCAGGTCGTCGATGGCGACGATGCGATGCGCGAGGAGAAGGCACGGGCATTGTTGTTCGCCGGCTTCGGTTCGGCCAGTCCGGCGATGACGGCCGGGGCGATGTTGCTGTTGTACAAATTCGGCATCGCCGTGTTCATAGGTCTCGGCCCTTTGTTCATCCTGTGCCTGCTCTTCGAGCAGACCAAGGAACTGTTCCGTCGTTGGTTGCTGTACGGCCTGGGCACCTTGTTCTCGATGGCGACGCTGAGCGTGGTCACGGCGATGGCGATGAAGCTGCTGGCGAAAGTGGCGGTCGCGTTCTGGGTGTCGAAGGCGTTCAACGGTATCGTCGGTCTCGATGCGGAAGGCATGACCAGCCTGGCGATGCAGCAGGGCGGCATCGGCCTGATCCTCACCACCTTCATCGTCGTCGCGCCGCCGGTAGCGGCGGTGTTCTTCAACGGCACCATGGGCAACTTCGTGCATTACTCGGCGTTCGGCGGCGGTGCCGGCGCCGTTCCTGCGACGTCGGGCCAGGCCTCGGCCGGCTCGCATTTGTCGCCGCAGTCGGGCAGCGAGCAGCGCGCCGCCACGCCGGCCTTGACGACGGGGGCGGCGCACGAACTCGGCCGGCCGCCGCCGGGGCGCGAGTCGCGCGGCGAAGATACGGTGCGCAGGGGCTGATGGCGATGCGTGAGCGTTCATCCTAGCACCGCAAACGCGCGATCTGCATCGCCGTGTTGGCGTTGTCCACCGTGTCGGCGGGGGCTGCTTGGGCCGAAGGCGGATGTCCGCCGGGCATGGTTCCCTACACCGCGGCCTCGCCGACCGCCTGCGCGCCGATGCCCAGTAGCCCGGCCCCGCGTGGGACCGCGGGACCGCGTTGGGCCAGCCAATGGGGCGCGCTTGCCTTCGATGCGGCGGCCGGGATCATGGGTGCGGCGAGCGACACGCGCAGCAAGCGCGAGGCCCGACGCGTCGCCCTGGAAGATTGCCGCGCGCGCGGTGGCCAGGCCTGCAAGGTCGAGATGAGCTATCGCGATAGCTGCGTGGTGGTGGTCGCCGGCGATCGCCAATCGGACACGACGACGGCGAGCAGCGCCGAACGCGCCGCGGAAATCGGTTTGGGCGCCTGCGAGGCGCGCAAGGATATGCGTTGTCAGTTGTACTACGCGGAGTGCAGTTTTCCGGTGCGGGAGCGTTAGCGAAGAAGTGCCGGGTTGCTGAGACACGCGGCACGAGCACGCCGTTTCGATGGTTGTCTTTTGCTGGCCGGTGCGGCGCAAGCGGTCCTGGCGTGGTTGCGGCTTGCGCCGCTCCTACCCAAGAGCAGCGTTGCAGCTGTCGTAGCCGTCGCTGTTGGCATTGCCATTGCCATTGCTGTTGTTGTTTCTATTGCTTGGCTGTTGCTGTGCGCCGTGCCGCACTAGCGAAGGCAATCGCAGACCCGGAGGGCGGCCCGCAGGGATGCGGGCCGTTTTTCATCGGGACAGGGATGTCCCGTATGAAAAATCCCTGCGTCGGCACCGCTCGTGCGGGCCTGTGATTCAAAAAGAAGCATTTTTCTTTGGTTACCTTTCTTTTGTTGCTTATGACAAAAGAAAGTAACCCGCCGCTTTAGTGGCGGAAGCTTTTGGCGTTTGATCTTGCTTCTACAAAAAACATCAAGCAAGAGCAGAGCTTCCGTCCGCTGACGCGGCCGGGTTACTTTCTTTTGCTAAGCCCAAAAGAAAGGTAACCAAAGAAAAGGGCTCTCCTTGCAAGGGCACAGGCCACGAGTACGGTGCTGTCGCCGGGATTTTTCGATAGGACATCCTTGTCCTATCGAAAAACGGCGCACGTCCTGTGCGCCGCCCTCCGGGTCTACTGTTGACCGGCACAGCGTCAAAGCCAATCAAAATCTCGGCAACGGCAACGGCAACGGCAACGGCAACGGCAACGGCAACGGCAACGGCAACGGCAACGGCAACGACACACCAGGGCTTCAAGTCGACCGCAGGGTTCTGGTAATCAGCCATCCCGGCGATGGCCCGGAGCCAACGACGCATCCGACTACTTGCGCCGCAGCGCATGACCATCACGCTGCATCTGCCGATGATGCCGCTCCGCACAGGCCGGGCCGCAATAGAGCCGCTGCGGGTCGTCGTCGAACGGTTCCAGGCAAGCGTGGTTCAAGCAATAGCCTGCCGCGATCGGCCGGGTCATGGTTTCTGCGGCCAGTAGATGGGCCTGCAGCGATTGGGCGAGGTTGATCTCCTCGAATTGCTGCGCTTGATCGATGATGTCGCTCATGGGTGGATCGAATCCTTGGGAAAGGCGCCGACGCGATGTCGTCGCGGGAAGGCGGGCGGCCGCGATGCACGCGACCCGACGTGGCGACCGGGGATGGCCGTGTTCGTGTCGGTATCAGCCTTCCATCGCAGCGTCCCACCGGCTGACACGCGGGCGCGGATGGCGGAGGCGGAATCGCATTGCCTGCGCGATTTGCGCCACAGTTCACGCCGCGAGGCGGATGGGCTGAACCGAATCCGTACGGAATGACGTCATGACATGACGTGCGCATGAACGAAGTCCATAAATGCGGCGCGCGTATCTCGAGGTGAGACGTCGGCTCGCTATGGTGTCGTCATCGGCCATCGCGCGGCCGAGTGGAGTGCGCCATGACGTTCGAGACCCGCCCCGATCGCGGCCCGGAGCCCAGCCGCGCCATGCAGGCCCTGTACGACGCGACCTGGTTCGCGTTGTGCGAAGGCGACCGTTATTCGGCGATGGGTCGGCGCGCAGTCGCCAATTCGTTCTACAAGTTGTTGCCGCTCCTGGCCGAAGCGCGCAAGGCCATGGCGCTGGAAACCGCCGCCGTCCAGGCCGCGGGCGATGTCGCGGCGACGGCGGGCGAGCGTGCGCTGTGCATGCTGCCCTTGGCCGGCATCGGGACCATCGATGCGGTCTCGTCGTCGCTGGCGCAGGACGAATGAATCGGCGCAGGCCGGTCTAGCCGGCGGGTCGATGCCGCATCGCTCGTTATTGTCGGCATCGCGCCGGGCGCAGGCCACGGGCGCGATCCGTCCGCGGCACTGCTTGAGCCGGCCGGACCCCATTCGATCCGGGCCGGCCCAAGGCCCTGGTTTTCCTGCGTTTCAGGGCCGCGGCCGCGGGCGTGCGAGGCCGGACAGGCGACGAAGCAGCCGGCTCCGGCTATGATCCCCGGACCGACACAAGGGAAGTGGATCGATGATCAAGTTGGCTTGGGTACTCGGCTTTACCGCAATGCTCGCTCTACCCGCCGGGATCGCTTCCGCCGCCGAACCCAATGCGCCCGCCGCGCCGGCTGCTCCGCCTGCCGCTGCGACCGCCGATACCAGTGCCGCCGACAAGGCCTTGCACGACACCATCGCCGGGCTCGATACGCAGGTGTTCGACGCGTTCAACCGCTGCACCGACCCGAAGCAGCTCAAGCGCTACTCGGATTATTTCTCGTCCGACGTCGAGTTCTATCACGACATCGGCGGCGTCTCCTGGACGCGCGAATCGATGATCGCCCAGACCCGCGCCGGTGCCTGCGGCAAGATCCGCCGCGAGCTGATCCCGGGCACGGTCAAGGTGCGCCCGATCAAGAACTACGGTGCGTTGGAAACCGGGCAGCATCGTTTTTGCCAGGTCAAGACCGGCCAGTGCGACGGCATCAGCGACTTCCTGCTGATCTGGCGCCAGCAGGCCGATCATTGGGAAGTCGGCCGCGTGATCAGCTACGGCCACGTCGACAATAAGCCCTGAGCGGGCCCCGCGGGCCTGAGGCCCGCCGCGTTGCGCCTGCGATCGCGTCGCGCTGAATCTGTCCGCAAGCAAACCGCCTCCCCGTGCCGAGCACGGGGAGGTTTCGGCGTATCTGCTTGATCGGTGGACCAATGAGCGCCGGGGCGCGTCGGCCTTCGCGACCGGGGTTTGCGGTATCCGCCCATGCCGGCCAACGCGACTTCCGAGCTGACGTCTGCCCGGAGAGCGCGGGCCGCGGTCGACTCAGGACTTCTTCGGCGGCGGCAGGGCCTTGGCGTGGACCTTGTTGCCCTCGGCGAGCAGCGCGTTCGGCGCCAGCACGATGGTCTCGCCCGGGCGGATGCCGCTAAGGATCTCGATCTCGTTGCCGAGGTTGCGGCCCAGGGTGACGTCGCGATAGGCGATGGTCGAGTCGCTCTTGAGGGCGACGATCTGGGCGCCGCTGGCGCGTTGGATCACCGTCGACACCGGCAGCACCACCGCCGCGGCCGCGCGCGGCAGGTGCAGGCGCACGGTGCCGACCATGCCGGCCGGAATGCGGCTGTCGGGGTTGGGCAGGCGCAGCTCGGTGCGCATCACCCCGGCTTCGCGCGAGAGGTTGCGCGCGCTGCGTGCGACCTGGGCCTTGAAGACCTGCCCAGGCAATTCCGGGAAGCTGACCTCCGCTTCCAGGCCCGGTTCGATCTGCAGGGCGGCGTTCTGCGGTACGTCGACGACCACGCGCAGCGGGTCGAGCACGTTGACCTCGAACATCGGCGCGCTGGCCGAGGCCGAATCGCCGACCACGCGATCGCCGCGCTCGATGTTGCGCGCCACCACCACCCCGGCGAACGGCGCGCGCACCGCCTGGAACGACTGCCGTTCCAGGGCTGCGGTCAGCCGCGCCTGGGCGGCGTTGCGCGCCGCGACTGCGACATCAAAGCTGCCCTTGCGGTCGCTGAAGTATTCCTTGGAGATCGCACCCGAACCGATCAGCGCCTGGGCGCGGTCGTAGTTGACCTTGGCCAGTTCCTGGTCGGCGGTGGTCTGGGCGAGCACCGCGCGCGCTTCGCGCACCGATTGGTCGATCTCCGGCGCGGAGATCGTCGCCAGCACCTGGCCGGCAGCGACGCGGTCGCCGAGTTCGACCTTGCGTTCGCTGACGAAGCCGGTCGCGCGGGCGTACAACTGCGCCGACTCGCCGGCCTGCGCGCGCGCGGGCAAGGACAGCTCGGTGATCGGGTCGGCGGCCTTGGCCTGCACCGTGAGCACTTCGGGCAGGGCGGCGACCGGCGTGGTCTCGGCGTCGCTGCGGCCGCAGCCCGACAACGCGGCGAGCAGGGCCGCGGTCACGGCGGTGCGCAACAACGGGCCGTTGAGGACGATGTTCATGGAGCGACTCCTGCGGCGATGGCGGCGGCGTCGACCGGGTCGGTCTGCGCCTGCGGTTTCCGACGGCGGCCGATCACGGCCAGGATGGAAGGAACCAGGATCAGGGTGGCCGGCGTGCCGAACAGCAGGCCGCCGATCACCGCGCGGCCGAGCGGCGCGTTCTGTTCGCCGCCGTCGCCCAGGCCGATCGCCATCGGGATGATGCCGAGCACCATCGCGCAGGCGGTCATCAACACCGGGCGCAAACGCACTGCGGCGGATTCGTAGGCGGCCAATTCCGGGTCGTGGCCGTCGGCGATCAGGCCGCGCGCGAAGCTGGTGACCAGCACGCTGTTGGCGGTGGAGACGCCGATCACCATCATCACGCCCATCAGCGCCGGCACGCTCAACGGCGTGCCGGTGACGAACAGGCCGATGGCGGCGCCGGCGATCGCCACCGGCAGGCCCGACATCGCCACCAGCGGCTGGATCCACGACTGGAAGTTCACCACCAGCACCAGGAATACCAGGATCGCCGACATCGCCAAGCCGGCGGCGAGCTCGCCATAGGCGCTCTGCATTTCGCCGGCCTGGCCGACGATCTCGATGCGGTTGCCGGGCTTGAGCTTGCCGCCGAGCTCGCCGGTGATCGCGGTCAGCCGGTCGTAGACCGAACCCAGGTCGGTGCCCTGCACGTTCGCGACCACGCTGATGGTCGGTGCCAGGGTGGTGCGGGCGATGCTGGCGGGGACGTTGCGCGGCGTGACCGTGGCGATGTTGCGCAACAACACCGCCTGGCCGTCGCCGCCGATGCGCAGCGGTGCGTTGAGCAGGGCGTCGATGTCGCGCAGGCGGTCGATCGGCGCCTGCACCTGCACGGTGTAGGCGATGGCGTTGACGGTGTCGGTCCAGTACACCGGCGAGACCGTGCCGGCCGAGCCGAGCACCGCGAGCACGGCGCGGCTGGCCTGCTGCGCGTCGAGGCCGAGTTGGGCGGCGCGGGTGCGGTCGATCTTGACCTGGTACTCGGGCAGGTCGAGCACCTGGCGCAGGGCGATGTCGACCGCGCCCGGCACCTGATGCAGGCGTTGCTCGATCTGGCGCGCGGCGGCGAGGTTGCCGGGCACGTCGCGGCCGATCAGGCGCACCTCGAAGGCGGCCGCGGCGGAGCCGGCGAGGGTGCGGCTGGTCGCGTCGGGCGGACGCTCGAACAGTTTCACGTCGGGGAAGCGCTCGGCGATGCGCTGGCGGATCTTGACCAGGTAATCGTGGCTGTTGGCGTGCGGCGAACGCAGTTGCAGCATGATCTCGGCCTCGAACGAGCCGACCACGGTGCTGTCGACCAGCGACAGGTTGATCGCATCGGGCACGCCGATCTGTTCGTACACCGTCTGCAGTTCGGCCGGCGGGATGATGCTGCGGATCTCGCGCTGGATTTCGCTGACCCGCGCCGCGGTCTCTTCCAGGCGCGTGCCGGTCGGCAGGCGCACCTGCAGGCGCAATTGGCCGGCGTCGACCTGGGGGAAGTACTCGCGGCCCAGCGACATCGCCGCGAGCGCGCCGGCGCCGAACACCAGCACCGCGACCAGGCCCAGCACGGCGCCGTGATGGCCGAGGCGGATCAGCAGCGCATGATGTTTGTCGCGCAGCCGGTCGAGCACGTGTTCGACTTTATGACTGACCTTGAGCAACAACTTTTCCGGCGCCCAGCGCGGGTTGGCGCGGCTTTGGATGTCGGCCGGCAGCAGCAGGTAACACAGCACCGGGATCAGGGTGCGCGAGAGCAGGAACGAGGCCAGCATGGCGAAGATCACCGCCAGCGCGAGCGGGGTGAACACCCACGCCGACAGCCCGGTCATCAGCAGGATCGGCGTGAGCACGATGCAGATCGCGATGGTCGAGACCATCTCCGGGAACACCACTTCCTTGGCGCTGTCGAGGATCGCGGTGCGCACGTCCTTGCCCAGGGCGATGTTGCGGTTGGTGTTTTCGACGTCGACCACCGCGTTGTCGACCAGGATGCCGATCGCCAGCGCCAGGCCGCCCAGGGTCATGACGTTGAAGGTGTAGCCGAGCAGATGCAGCATCGCCACCGAGGCGAGCAGGGCCAGCGGGATCGCCGACAGCACGATCATGCTCGAGCGCCAGGAGCCGATGAACACCAGCACCACCAGGGCCACCAGCAGGCCGACCAGCACCGCTTCGTGTTCGATCGAACCGATCGCGTTATCGACGAACACCGACTGATCGAAGATCGGCTGGATGCGCGTGCCCGGCGGCGCCGAGGCTTCGATCTCGGGCAGACGCTCGCGGATTGCGCGCACGATCTCCACCGCGGACGCGCCGCCGAGCTTGATCAGCGCCACCGACACCGCGCTGGAGCCGTCCATGCGCGCGATGTTGGTCTGCAGCGCGCCGCCGTCGCGCACCGAGGCCACGTCGCGCACGTAGATCACCACGCCGTTGCGCGCGGTCACCGGGATCTCCAGGAACTCGGCCGCGGTGGCCGGGCTGGTGTCGATCGAGATCTGCATCTCGCGCCGGCCTTCGCGGATCGAACCCGAGGGCAGGGTCGGGCTGCCGCGTTCGAGCGCGCCGGTGACGTCGGCCGGGGTCAGGCCGTAGGTCTGCAGCTTGGCCGGATCCAGGTCGACCATGATCTGCCGCGGCGCGCCGCCGTAGGGCAGGGTCATGCGGATGCCGGGAATGGTCTGGATCTGCGAGCGCAACTGCAGGCGGGCGTAATCGTAGAGCTGGGCTTCGGTCAGCGAATCCGAGGACAGCACCAGTTGCAGCACCGGCGTGCTCGACACGTTGTTGCGCACCACCAGCGGCGGCGAGGTGCCCGGCGGCATGCGCCGCAGGATCGTCTGCGAGACCGCGGTGATCTGCACCAGGGCGCGGTCGAGGCTGACGGTGGGCTGGAAATCGATGCGCACGATGCTGGCGCCGTTGAGCGTTTCCGAGCGCACTTCCTTGAGGTCGTCGACGGTGTTGAGAATCGCCGCCTCCGAGAACGAAGTCATCTTCGCGGCGACGTCGGCCGCGGGCAGGCCGCTGTAGGTCCAGACCAGGTTGACCGAGGGGATGCCGACCTCGGGCAGGATATCGGTCGGCATCTTGCGCGCCGACAACACGCCGAACAGCAGGATCAGGATCGCCAGGACGCCGATGGTGTAGCGGCGGCTCAAGGCGTATTGAACTATCCACATCGCGAGAGGTTTCCGACGGCTGGATGAATGGAGCGAGCGTCCGCGCCGCGCGGCCTGATCGTCGG
Source organism: Lysobacter antibioticus (assembly GCF_001442535.1). NCBI lineage: Bacteria > Pseudomonadati > Pseudomonadota > Gammaproteobacteria > Lysobacterales > Lysobacteraceae > Lysobacter > Lysobacter antibioticus. The sequence goes on from NZ_CP013141.1 coordinate 3,148,021, forward strand.
CCGCACGCAGCGGGAATGACTGCGCGTTGGCCGCGACGATCGGGCGGGCGCTCGACGGCGCGTCGACGTGGGCACGGGTGGCGCTGGGGTTCCGGGCTGGGCTCGGCCTCGCTGGGCGAAGAGGGGATGGCGCCTGCCGCGCCTGTCCTTACGGCCCGCTCCGGGGCCGGCGCCGGCGGTCGCCGGGCGTCGCCCCGTTCAGGACGGCGTCGTCGAGCGCAGACTCGTCCCCCGCCGGGCCCTTGCCGTGGCGCTCGACGGGAGATTGGGCATAACTTAGTCCCTGGGCCGCCGGCGCGTTAGTACATTACTGTCGCATCATTGCCTATTCCTGCAATTCGGCCGAAGCGGCACAGTCTGCGGCCAGATTCGTGCCGATAATCGCCGCAACCCGATAGTCGACGGGAAGCCATGAACGCCAATACTTCCGCAGAATCGATCGCCCAACGCGGGAGCTGCGCGGCGCAGGCCGAGCTGGTGGACCGGATTGCCCGATTGACGCACGGCGACGGAGTGCACCCGACCGGGGTCGGCGCTCTGCACCTGATCCGCATGAGCGGGCCGACCGAATGCTCGCCTTCGGTGTACGAGCCGCGCCTGTGCATCGTCGCTCAGGGCCGCAAGGTCGTGACCCTGTCCGACCGCACGTATCACTACGATCCGCTCAATTACCTGGTGGTGTCGGTGACCCTGCCGATGATCGGCCAGGTCGTCGAGGCCACGCCCGACAAGCCCTACCTGTGCCTGCGCATCGACATCGACCCGGCCGATATCGCCCGCTTGCTGGTCGATGCCGGGCAGTCGCTGGCCGAGCGCGGCTACGGCGGCAGCCACCATTCGGCCGATCTCGGCCTGTACGCGGCCCGCGTCAACAAGACCCTGATGGATGCGGTGCTGCGCCTGATGCGCTTGCTGGATACGCCGCAGGACCTGCCGGTGCTGGCGCCGCTGGCGCTGCGCGAAATCTTCTATCGCGTGCTGATGGGCGACCTAGGTCATCGTCTGCGCGCGCTGACCGTCAGCGACAGCCGTTCCAACCGCATCGCCAAGGCGGTGGCGGTGCTGCGCCAGTGCTATCTGCAACCGCTGAGCATCGAGGCCCTGGCCGAGCAAGTGCACATGAGTACTTCGTCGCTGCATCACCAGTTCAAGGCGGTGACCACGATGTCGCCGTTGCAGTTCCAGAAGCAGCTGCGCCTGCACGAGGCGCGCCGGCTGATGATGGTCAACGGCGTCGAGGCGGTGGTCGCCGCGCATCGCGTGGGCTACGAGAGCCCCTCGCAGTTCAGTCGCGAGTACAAGCGTTTGTTCGGCGCGCCGCCGCGCGCGGAAGTGGTGCAGGCGCGCAGCGCGCCGCAGAGCTGACCGGCCGGGTCGAGGCGCCTGCATCGAGGCACCGCAGATTCGCGTGGTTCGGCAGGCCAACGAATTCGCTCTGCCACGTGCGGATCTCGCGCGCACTCACCTTCGCTCACCGCGCTTGCGTTCATTGACGATGCGCAGGCGCAACGCGTGCGCTGTAAGCAGTAACGCAAACGAAGTGCGTTGCAGGACAGCGTCGGCGGCGCGAACGCAAATAAACCCCGGATATTTTTCTTTTGCCGCGCGCGTCGCATTTTTACCCGCGACGCATCGGTAGCTTCTGCGCTCGACGCGAGTGGAGCCAGCGATTGCGATCGCCAGCCAAGCCGGATTCGTCGGCATGGAATCGCAATACACCAGCATAGGGACGCTGCCTGCACCGCGACGGAGCGAAAGCCTTCGCTTCGTTAGACCAAGGAGCAGGGGTCCCGCCATGACACACCGATACCGCCGCAGTCTGATGCTGTCGGCGTCCATAGCACTGATCGCCTTGGGCGGTTGCGCCGACAGCGGCGTGAAGCCCGAGCCGCACGACAAGCTGACGCGCGCGGATATCCGTGCCCAGGCCGCCGACGGCAAGCTCGCCGCCTTGCCGCCGCTGAGCTGGCAGATTCCGCTCGACGTCGACGTGACGCAGGGCAATCCGAACCTGCAGGACCTGCAGGACGATTTCGATCTGCTGTCGTGGCAGACCTTCGTTGCGGTGAACTGGCCTGCCGCCGCCGACGGCAATCCGAACACCGGCACCACCATCGGCGCCGACCTTCCGACGGTGTGGGAGAACTGGAAGGAAAGCCGCGAGGTGTTCCTGCCCGGCGGCGCCGCGCCGCCGGCGTGGGGCACCGACCCGCCGCCGCCCGAAGTGTGCAAGGGCGTGGGCGACGGCACCCTCAACCTAACCCAGGTCGGCAAGACCCCGAACGTGCTCGACGAAAGCGCCGAGCCCTTCGAGACCGGCCCGCTGATCGACCAGAACGGCCAGTACGTGCGTTTCGCGATCATGATGAACCAGGACATGTTCAATCGCATCGTCAGCGATCGGCTGTACAGCAAGGCCGGCCAGGCCGCCTTCAACAAGCCGGCCGACTTCACCCAGAAACAGACGCCGAGCAATGTCGGCGCGATCATGATCAAGTCCTCGTGGAAGGTGATGGGCGCCAACGACGACCGCAGCCGTTTCCACACCATCAAGGCGCTGGTCTATACCAATCCGGGCGAGCACGAAGGTGTGTCGGCTTCGTGCAAGTTGCAGACGATGGGCCTGGTCGGCCTGCATATCGTCCACAAGACCAAATCGGCGCCGCAGTGGGTGTGGTCGACCTTCGAGCACGTCGACAACGCACCGAGCCTGGGCGAACCGCAGTCGAAGACGAGCTACAACTTCTTCAACAAGCGCTGCACCGCCTGCCTGGCCAACGAACCGCCGCCGCGGCCGTGGAACCCGAACGCGAGCTACACCCAGCCGACCCAGGTGGTGCGCGAGATCCCGCTGACCGATCGGACCAAGAACCTCAACACCCAGTACCAGGCCTCGCTGCGCAGCGCCAATGCGAACTCGGTGTGGGCCAACTACGAGCTGATCAGCACGCAGTGGCCGACCCAGGCGCATAACCCGATCGACCCCAGCGGCACGCCGGCGCCGACCTTCCTCGCCAACGCGACCCTGGAAACCTACATCCAGGGCAAGACGCCGCAGGGCTCGTCGAGCTGCATGGGCTGCCACAACAACGCCACCATGACCAACGGCATGACCTCGGACTTCACTTACCTGCTGCAGCGCGCGCAATAAGGAGCCTCGCGATGGACCCCATGGACACTTTCATCAGCCTCAGCATCGGCCTGACCGGATTCAAGCGCGGAGCGCTGGCGCCTGATGACGATACCCACGACATCAAGTCCCTGTATCTGAAGACCTTCGTCGAGCGTGTGACTCAGGCGACGGTCGACGACATCCTGCTCTGGTACAGACTCATCGACAAGCAGTTGTTGGGCAATCCGCCCGATCGCGAGGAGCGCGTGGTAACGCTGCTGTTCGCGGACAAGCCCGAGTACGAACTCCCGTGCCGGAAACTGCTGTTCCTATGGTATGCCGGCGCCTGGCCGACGGTGATCGATACGCCCGCATCCACTCACGGCCAGACCTTCAGCGAAGTGATCTCGGCCGACAGCTACACCCAGGGCCTGGTCTGGCGGGTGATGCAATCGCATCCGATGGGCAGCACCACCTACAACTACGGTTACTGGGCCAATCCGCCGCCGCCGCTGAGCGCCTACCTGGAGAACCCGGTATGAGCATCGTCACGCCTTCCGGCGGCTTCGACGTGGTGATCGTCGGCTCCGGCATCGCCGGTTCGATCGTCGCCTACCAACTCGGCAAGGCTGGCAAGCAGGTGCTGATCGTGGAAGGCGGGCCGCCGGTGCCCAAGAGCCGCGAGGAATACCTGCAGACCTTCTTCACGTCCAACGCGAAGACCCCCGAATCGCCGTACCCGCCGACCATTCAGGGCGCCGTCCCGGCCACCGACGACAATCCGCTCGGTCAACCCAATCCGTCCAGCCTCAACACGCCGCGCTACACGGTGTTGCAGATCAATGCCTGGCAAAACCGGAACATCAGTTATTTCGTTTACGACGCCCCACAGGCGGGTATAGCGCCCGACAGCCCGGAGCTGACCTTCGCTTTCGGCAGTTCCTATGAACGCGTCGCCGGCGGCACCACCTGGCATTGGCTGGGTACCTCGCTCAACAACCTGCCCAACGATTTCCAGCTCAAGAGCCGTTACGGCCAGGGCGTGGACTGGCCCGGCGGATCGCAGTTCTTCTACCGACTGCTGCCGTATTACCGCAAGGCCACCGAGGTGATCGGCGTGTCGGCCGACAAGCAGGCGATGGTCGAGTTGTACAAGACCTTCAACGTCGAATTCAGCGGCGAGTACGGCGACAACTACGGCTTTCCGATGCCGGGCATCGTGGAGTCGATGAACGACGTGTTGTATGCGCAGAAAGTCACCACGCTCAAGGTCGACGACATCCCGCTGTTCGTCACGCCGACCCCGCAGGGGCGCAATTCGCGGCCCGGCAATCGCCGCCAGTGCGCCGGCAACACCAACTGCATTCCGATCTGCCCGATCCAGGCCAAGTACGACGGCAGCGTGACCCTGGCCCAGGCCTTGCAGACCGGCAACGTGCAGATCTTGTACAAGGCGGTCGCCAGCAACATCCGTCTCAACGGCAACCAGGTCAGCGGCATCGACTACATCACCTACGACAGCCAGACCGGGCCGTCGACCGGCACCGGCACGGTGACGGCGAAGCGCTACGTGCTGGCCGCGCACGCGATCGAGACGCCGAAACTGTTGCTGATGTCGAAAAACAATCCGGGCTGGCCCAATGGCGTCGCCAATAGCTCCGGCCAGGTCGGCCGCAACCTCATGGACCATGTCATGTACCTGGCCTGGGGCCTGGCCAAGGACCCGATTTATGCCTTTCGCGGGCCGCTGTCGACGGCGGGCATCGAGGCGGCGCGCGACGGTGCCTTCCGCAGCCAGCGTGCGGCCTATCGCATCGAGATCGGCAACGAGGGTTGGAACTGGGCCACCAACGATCCCAATACCACCCTGTCCGATTTCATCTTCGGCCAGAACAACACGCAATTGAACGGCGACTCGCTCAACCAGCAGAGCCAGCCGCTGCGCTTCGATCCGACCCTGCCGGCCTTCAGCAAGTTGTTCGGCACTCGCCTGGTGAATGCGCTCAACGCGATCTACGTGCGCCAGTTACGCCTGGGTTATCTGATCGAGCAACTGCCCGATCCCGACAACCGGGTGCAGCTGTCGTCGCTGACGGATAACCTCGGCCTGCCGAGACCGGCGGTGACGTATCGCATCCGCGACGACTACGTGCGCAACGCCTTCGTCTCGGCCAAGCAAGTGTCGACCCAGATCTTCAACGCGCTCGGCGCCAAGGAATACACGCAGCTGCCGGCGGCGGTGCAATCCAGCGGCGACACGGTGACGCCGACCACGTTCGAATACAAGGGAGACCGTTTCACCTTCTACGGCGCCGGCCACATCATCGGCACTTACCGCATGGGCACCGCTCCCCGCGATTCGGTGCTCAACCGACGGCAACAGTCCTGGGACCATTCCAATCTGTACATGGTCGGCAGCGGCGTATTCCCGAGCACCGCCACCGCCAATCCGACCCTGACCATCGCCGCCCTGGCGCTGCAGGCGGCGGACAATATCCTGCACGATCTCGGTTAACCCCTCGGGCTCGAGCGGATACTGCAGGGAGGGTAGAGGAGGCCGCGTCCGGGAGGGGCGCGGCCTCATTGCATTGTGCGCCGCCATCGTCGTTGCGATGGCGGAGGCGTTGAATTAGCCACTCGGCCGCGCGCGAATTGGGATAAGCGTCGCGGGTCGTCGCGGGTTTCGGTTTCAACGGAAACGGAATGCTCGGCAACGCTGTCGCAGATGTCCGATCGAATCCGATCTTCTGTTCGAACCGACTGTTCGAACCTAACGCAAGTTCGCTGGATCACCCCACGCGCGACGTTATTGCGATTCGTTCTATGAAAAATTCGACGCCGCGGTAGGGGAATGAAACGCGCGTCACGTTTGATCTAGTGAGCCGGTTCGAAGCCCCTTGCGCACGAACGGTTCTTATCGAGGTTTCCATTCGCCGGAACAAGGTCTTCACCTTGGCCTGCCGTGGGCGTGCGCCCATCGGCGACGGTGTTCCGTGCTTGCAATCACACGAATAGGAAAGGCAAAGAATGAAGAAGATCCCTTCGAACAAGACATTCGCCGTGCTCGGCCTGGTCGCGGCTTGCGCGACCGTGTTGATGTGGTCGCGCCAGGATGCCCAGCAACAGTCGCTCGGTGCGCCCGGCGATGCGTTCGCCGCATCGTCGCGGGCTTCGGGCTCCTTCGGGGGCGCGAGCCTGCGCAGCGTCGCCCACGCCGCACCCACGCCGCGCAACGATGCGCAGGCCAAGCTCGGCGGCGGTCAATTGCTGGAAGCGGTGCAATGGCTCGCGCAGACTCAGGCCGCCAACGCGTCGTCGTCGACCGCGGCAACGACGGGCGCCGCGGCCTCCGGCAGCTCGGGCAGCGCTCAGGGCGCTGCGAAGCAGGCCATCAGTGCCGCGGCGCAGATCGCCGCGCTCGATCGCGCCGGCATCCCGCGGCGCTTCCGCGAAGGCGAGAAGGTCAAGGTCAATCTCGATCTGGCCCTGAGCTTCGAAGACGTGCAGAACCCGAGCCTGCTCGACCGTGCCACCTCGACGCTGCGCGAGACCTTGCTCGCCGCCGGCATGCAGGCGACCCAGGTCAACGGTTCGCCGGTGCTGGAAGCCCTGGTGCCGTTGGCGAAGCTGGAATGGGTCGCCGGTCTGCAATCGGTGGCCCAGGTGTCGCTGATGAAGATGTCGCAGACGGCCGTGTTCAGCGATGGCGCCACCGCCAGCAACATCGACCATCTGCGCACGCTGGGCAACTACGATCAACTTGCCGAGAATCTGCGCAGGGATCTGCGCGGCGAAAGCTTGAACATCGCCATCATCGATCATTTCGGCAATCTCAACGGCGAAGTCGCGGCGCTGCAGGCCGCCGGCGAATGGCCGAGGAACACCGCCGCGGAGCCCAACAAGATCACCATGCGCGCATTGCAGGGGCAGGCGTTCGGCCACCGCGGCGCGGCGCACGGCAACGCGGTGACCGAGATCGTCTACGACATCGCGCCGGCGGCCTCGTTCCGCGTCTACGACAGCTCCGGCGCAGCCGACTGGGTCAGTGCGGTCCAGGACGCGGCCAACCTCGATGCCCAGAACGTCAGCCAGGGCGAACCGCGATCGCAGGTCATCACCGCGTCGCTGGGCTTCGATCTGTACGGGCCGGGCGACGGCACCGGCACCGGCAGCGGCCTCAAGGGGCTGTACGACGCCATCGAGGCGGCCACGCGCAACGGCGTGCTGGTCCTCAACGCCGCCGGCAACGAAGCGCAGAAGCATTGGGACGGCAACAGCACCGCCGGCGCGGTCGCCAACGTGCGGCAGGATTTCGACCTCAGTGCGGCGGGCGTCGACACCGTCAATCGCTTGAACCTCGGCGCCGACTTCGGCGGCTGCATCCCGGTCGGTGCCTTCAGCGCGGAGGACCAGGACGATTTCGAGGTCAGCGCGACCCTGGGTTGGAACGATTGGACCAACGCCAACAACTTGACCGATGCCGATTACCGGCTGGAGCTGGTGCGCTGGGCCGACGCGGTCCGCCGCAACGGACGCGTGATCACCCCGGCCGGCTGGGTCGTGGCGACGCAATCGGACGAACTCCAGAACGGCGGCGCCGGCCAGACCCCGTTGGAAGGCGTCTCCTTCATTCCGTCGGCCGCCACCCGGACCGCCGAATGCAACGGCGTATTCAACGCCAACCGCTTCGCCGGCGGCGGCAAGTTCGGTCTGCGCGTCGTCCGCAAGACCGCTGGCGCGAACAATTTCCTGCGCCTGATGATCGGCGGCTATTACACCCCGCAGTACGCCCAGGCCGAACGTTCGCTGGTCCACCCGGCCGACTCGGCCAGCGCGATCACGGTGGCGGCGCTGGATGCGGCGACCTCGAACCTGGAGGCCTACAGTTCGCGCGGTCCGGTGCTCGCCGCCGGCGGCGCGCGCCCGAACGGGCAGGCGGTAGGCAACGCCAAGCCCGACATGGCGAACTTCGCCAATGTCGATACCGTGTCCTATGGCGATAACGAGTTCAACGGCACTTCCTCGGCGACGCCGCACGTGGCCGCGCTCGCGCTGCTCGGCCTGCAGCATCAACGCCAGCTGACCAACGCGACCGTCCCGGTGTTGCCGGCCAATCCGACCGAGCAGCAGCGCGCTGCCCACGCCCTGGCGCTGCGCCAGCGCAACGTGTCGCTGGCCGGATCGGTCCAGGACTCGCTGACTTATGTGGCCGGTACCGGCGGCAACGACCTGGGCGTCGCCGGCTTCGACAGCAGCTACGGCACCGGCCGGCTGAAGTTCCACGCGCAGTCGCAGGCCTGCTTCCTGTCGGCGCTGTACGACCCGGCCTACCGCGGTCTGCTGCCGGCGCAGGCCAACCCGTTGCCGGCAGGCCAGAAGAGCTACGACGTGTTGCACGGCGAGAACGACACCGCCTGCTCCGACGCCGTCGCGCAGTAAGGCGGCAACGCGGCGCGGTAAACAGGTCATGGACCCGCGTCGTGTCCGCGCGGCGCGGGTCCGTCACCGAGCCGGCCTTGGCGTCGGCTTCGCAGGGGCCCATGGCCACGATGCCCGCCGACACGGCGGGCATCGCCTTGCGTGGCGGCCGGTGTTCGATCCGCCACTGCTTAAGCTTGGATGCCGGGCGCGCTCAGCCTCGGCGGCGCGGCTTCATTGCATCGCCCGCTGCAGGCGGGCGACGACTTCGCGCAACTGCGGCAGCAGTTCCGGCGCATCGAGAATCTCGAATTCCACGCCGGTCATGGCCAGCAGCGCGACCGCCTGGTCGACCGAGTCGGCGCCGACGTGCAGCAGGCAGTAATGATCGTCGACGGCCTCGAGCACGCCGCACCAGCTGGGGATGCGGGTCGCGAGCGCTTCGGCCGAGCCTTGCAGGCGCGCGCGCAGGCGATGCAACTGCGAGGGTTGCCGGATCGAGCGCTCGACATAGGTGGCGACGTCCTCGGGCAGGGTGCGCGGCACGAAACTCGGCCCCGGCGTCTGCACCTGGGCGATGCGGTCGATGCGGAAGGTGCGCCAGTCTTCGCGCTGGCGATCCCAGGCGACCAGGTACCAGCGCTGCCCGGTATGCGCCATGCGCAGCGGCTCGACGTTGCGAGTGCTCGGCTTGCCGGTGCGGTCGCGATAGCCGAGCTTGAGCAGCAGATGATCGCGGCAGGCGGTGGCCAGGTGAGTCAGGGTGTCGACGTCGGGCGTGGCGTTGTTGTGGCTGAGCGACACGGTCACCGAGTACAGCGCGCTGACCCGGCGGCGCAGGCGCGCCGGCATCAGTTGGTCGAGCTTGCTGAGCAGGCCGAGCGCGGTGTCCTCCATGCGCGACACGCTGCCGGTGGCGCTGCGCAGGGCCACGGCGACCGCGACCGCCTCGTCGTCGTCGAGCAACAGCGGCGGCAGCGAGGTGCCGGCGGACAATTGGTAGCCGCCGCCGACGCCGACCGAGGCCTGGATCGGGTAGCCCAATTCGCGCAGGCGTTCGACGTCGCGGCGGACCGTGCGCGCCTCCACTTCGAGGCGTTCGCACAGTTCCGCGCCGGTCCAGTGGCGCCGCTGCTGCAACAACGACAGCAGGCGCAGCAATCGGGTCGAGGTCTTGAGCATGGGCCCAGTCTAGCGACTATTTAGGACATATCCTGTCCGCTATTAGTCGTATCCTGAGCCTGTCCCGCGGTACGCCCGCCCTTCGACCAGGAATGCCCCTCATGACCGTCCAGACCTACCAGTTGAGCTGCCACTGCGGCGCCGTGCGCTGCGAAGCCGACGTCGACCTGGCCGAAGGCAGCGGACGCTGCAATTGTTCGATCTGCGCCAAGTTGCGCAAGTGGGGCGCGGTGATCCGGCCGAGCGCGTTCCGCCTGCTGTCGGGCGAGGACGCCCTCAATAATTATCAGTTCGGCGGTTTGGTCGCCCATCATCAATTCTGCAAGCACTGCGGCGTGCACGTGTTCGGCAAGGGCTATGTCGAGGAGATCGGCGGCGACTATTACTCGGTCAACGTGGCCTGCATCGACAACATCGAACACGCCGAGCTCGCCGAGGTGCCGGTGACCTATTTCGACGGCCGCCACAACAACTGGTTCGAAGTGCCGGCGGTAACGCGCCACCTTTGAGCCGATGGCTGCGACCGCTGCGGCGCGGCTGTGCGAGGATGCACGGCCCGACCGCAACGAAGCCGACGCGATGGATACCGAGCGACTCAAGCAATGGTGCCGTGCCTACCCGGGCGCGGACGAGGTCTTGCATGCGGCGCCGTCGAACATCCTGGTCTACAGCGTCGGCAAGAAGTTCTTCGCCTACTTCAAGACCAGCGAGCCCGAGCGCTGGCGTTTCAGCCTCAAGGTCACGCCGGACCGCTTCGTCGAACTGACCGACATGCCCGGCGCCAAGCCGGCGCGTTTCATGGGCCGCTACCACTGGGTCACCCTCGTCGACGTGCGGCGCCTGCCCGACGACTATCTATGCGAGCTGGTCGACTGGTCGTACCGCAAGGCGCTCGGCGGGCTCAGCCGCAAGCGCCAGGCCGAGATGCTGGCCGAGGCCGATGAGGCGCAGCGGCTCAGGCTGGCGCCGATCGCGCCGACGAAAGCTCGCCCAAGGCTCGTAACGCTGCCGCGACGCGGGCATCGAGCGGATGGCCGTAGTTGAGCCGCAGGCAGTGGCCGTGACCGCGATGCGCGGAGAAGATCGGCCCAGGCGCGATGCTGATGCCGCGGCGCGCCGCCTCGCGATGCACGCGTAAGGCATCGCGGTCTTCCGGCAGTTCGATCCAGAGGAAATAGCCGCCATCGGGACGGGTCACGCGCGTGCCCTGCGGGAAATGCTCGGCGACCGCGGTCAGGTAGGCGCTCTGCTGCGCGGCGAGGGTGGTGCGTAGCCGCCGCAGGTGGCGCTCGTAACTGCCGCGCTGCAGGTAGCGCGCGATCGCCAACTGCGCCGGTACGCAGGTCGCCAGGGTGTTGGTGAGCTTGAGCCGCGCCACCTGCTGCGTATAACGCCCGGCTGCGGCCCAACCGATGCGGTAGCCCGGCGCCAGCGTCTTGGAGAACGACGAGCAATGCAGCACCAGCCCGTGCCGGTCGTAGGCCTTGGCCGGCGCCGGCCGGTGCGTGCCGAAGTGCAGCTCGCCGTAGACGTCGTCCTCGATCAAAGGCAGCTCGTGGCGCGCCAGCAATTCGACCAGTTCGCGCTTCTTCGCGTCCGGCATCGTGCTGCCGAGCGGGTTCTGGAAGTTCGTCATGAGCCAGCAGGCCTTCGGCCGATGGCGCGCGATCGCGGTGGCCAACGCGCCGAGCTCGATGCCGTCGCGCGGATGGGTCGGCACCTCGATCGCATGCAGGCCGTGGCGTTCGAGCACCTGTAGGGCGGCATAGAAGCATGGCGATTCCACCAGTACCGCATCGCCGGGCCGGGTCACGGCGGCGATGCACAGGTTCAAGGCCTCGATCGCGCCGTTGCACACGACCAGATCGTTGGCGCCGAGCTCGACTCCGCCGATGCGATAGCGCAGAGCGATATGGCGGCGCAGTTCGGCATTGCCCGGGGTCAGATCGTCGACCGTGCTGCGCGGGTCCAGGTGCACGGCCTCGTGCGCCATCGCCCGCCCGAGCTTGGCGAGCGGGAACAGCGCCGGGCTCATGAAGGCCGAGCCCAGCGGCACGATGTCGTGCGCCATCGCCGACTCCAGCACCTCGAACACCAGCTCGCTGACGTCGACCGGGCGCGACTCGCCGTCCGGCTGCGAGGCCGCGTCGGGTTCCGGCGGCAGCGTTCGGGCCTGCTCGCTGACGTAATAGCCCGAGCGCGCTCGCGACTGCACCAGCCCCTGCGCCTCCAGCAGGTAATAGGCCTGGAACACGGTGGACGGACTGAGCTGCCGTGCCGCACTGGCCTGGCGCACCGACGGCAAGCGCTGCCCGGGCGATAGCAGCCCCTGGCGGATCGAGCGGGCGATGTCGTCGGCGAGGGCCTGGTAGCGCTTCATGTCGGTTCGGGGCGGCCTGGATTCGGTACGCGGCTGACTGATGAGCGGGAGGGCGTGTCGTTCCCACGCCCGCCGAGAGGCAGGCGACGGCTTCGGTCGAGTTGCAACTGATCTGTTTTTTTATCCGAAATCTGATTCTACGACTTCTGATCCGGTCCGGGCAGAATGCCTCCCGTAGCAAGAGCACCCTCCGGACGCCCACCGCCATGAACCCGCAAGTCGAACTCAACCTGGCCCTGATCCTGTTCGTGCCGTGGTTTTCGATCCTGGCCTGGCTGTTCTGGGCCTATCCGCGCCAGCCGCGCGGCGGCGCCCGCACCGCCTTCGACAGCGCCAGCCTGATCCTCGCGACCCTGCTGGCCGGGTGGGGCATGCACTGGAGCATGCACAACGCCGACCCCAACGCCGGCGCCATCTGGAAGCAGGTGCTGGCCAGTTCGGTCGCCTACGGTCTGTTCCTGCTGGTCATGACCCTGGCCATCGTCGTGCGTTGGCGCTGGCTGCGCGCTCGTGCCGCGACCCATACCGCCGGGGACGCCGCTCAAGCGGACTCCCACCGAAACAGCACCCGCCCGCTCGCGGGCAAGGTCGAATCATGAAGATCCTGTTCGTCGCCGCCTTCCTTGGGGTGATCCTCTACAACCTGGGCGCCGGTCTGTACTACATGCTGGTGGACAAAGGCACCAGCAAGCGCACCGTCAATGCGCTGACGCGCCGCATCGTCTTGTCGATCGTGCTGATCGGCGTGGTCGTGGTCGGCATCGCCACCGGCGTGGTCGAACCGCACGGCGTCGGCGTTTAAGCCCGCTGCCCGCGCAGGCTAAGCTGGCGGCAAACCGCCGAAGAAGCCTGCGCGATGCCTCACGCCCGAATCGTTTCCAACGCCGACACCGCCGAGTACTACTTCGAAGAACGCTGCCACATCATCGAGTGGTGGAACTCCAGCGACGACCCGCAGGCCTCGATCGCGCGCGCCCGCGTCGAGCCCGGCGTCACCACCCGACTGCATCGTCTGCGCGACACCAGCGAGCGCTACGTCGTGCTCGGAGGCCGCGGCCGGGTCGAGGTCGGCGATCTGCCGCCGAGCATCGTCGGCCCCGGCGACGTCGTGGTGATTCCGCCGGGCGTTGCGCAACGCATCGCCAACCTCGGCGACAGCGATCTGTTGTTTCTGGCGATCTGCACGCCGCGTTTCGAGCCGGCCAACTACGAAGACATCGAGCCGGAGATCGCATGAGCACGACGGCGCCGACGCTCGGTTTGCGCGAACGCTACCTGGGCTGTCTGTTGGGCCTGGCCTGCGGCGATGCGGTCGGTACCACCGTCGAGTTCAGCGCGCGCGGCAGCTTCGCGCCGCTGACCGACATGGTCGGCGGCGGGCCGTTCGGGCTGCGCGCCGGGCAGTGGACCGACGACACCTCGATGGCCCTGTGCCTGGCCGCAAGCCTGATCTACCGCCGCGGTTTCGACGCGCGCGACCAGATGAACCGTTACTGCAACTGGCGCGAAGTTGGCTACATGAGCAGCAACGGCGAGTGCTTCGATATCGGTATGACGGTGAGCGCGGCGTTGACGCGCTTCATGACCGGCCATGGCCCCTTCGCCGGCGACACCGGCCCGCGCGCGGCCGGCAACGGCGCGCTGATGCGGCTCGCGCCGGTGCCGATGCTGTGGCGCCGGCATGCCCAGGCGACCCGGCACTATGCGGCCGAATCCACCCGCACCACCCATGGCGCCGCCGAGGCCCTGGATTGCTCGCGCCTGTTCGCGATGCAGTTGCGCGCCGCGCTGATGGGCGCCGGCAAGGAGGCGGTGCTGACCCCGGCGATGCCGCCGCCGGCGAGCCCCAAGGTGGCGGCGATCCACGCCCGCGAATACGCCGGCAAGCGCGACGACGCGATCGTCGGGTCGGGCTACAGCGTCGAATCGCTGGAGGCCGCGCTGTGGTGTTTCCTGCACAGCGACGACTACGAAACCGCGGTGCTGCGTGCGGCCAACCTTGGCGACGACGCCGACACCACCGCGGCGATCTGCGGCCAACTCGCCGGCGCGTTCTACGGCATCGGCGCGATCCCGTCGCGCTGGCTCGAACGCCTGACGATGCGCGAAGAGATCGCGGCGATGGCGGACGCCTTGCTGGCGTTGTCGGAGAGCGATGAGGTGGTGGCAGACGCGTGAGTGATGGGGGACGAGCAGGAGCAAATCCCCCTAACCCCCTTTTTCAGAGGGGAGACCTCTTTCGGATAGGTGCGATCGGTGTCGGTCGAGACATCCGGATCGTTTCACTCCTGGCTATCGATCCGATGCATTCCCCCCTTTGAAAAAAAGGGGGTGCCTTAGCCCGCCGAACCCCCTGGTCCAGCGAACGACTACTACCCTGCACCTTCAAGATATTCGGCGCGGTCTCGTAGATCGACTCGGCGTAGAAGAGATTCGCAACCTGTATAGATGGATGCCTCAAAGCGCGGGCCTGCGTACCGTCCAGTTCTGGCTTGCCTGCGTGCCGCAGGTCTGGACGGTCAGTTGCGCGCCGGCGGTCGATGCGGTCAGGCACAACCCCGACAAGTCGCTGCGCAGTTGGCTGCCGACCTGGTTCCACAATTGGTTGCGGCCGCCGTTGCAGGCGTAGACGATGACCGGCGAGCCGGGTGCGGTGCGGTGCTGTTCGACATCTAGGCAGAGGTCGGCCTGCAGGCGCAGACTGCGGTCGACGCCGTGCACCCAGGCCTGGTTTTCGCCGGTATGGCAGCCGTAACCGAGTGCGGGCACGTTGCTCGTCGTCGCGCCGCCCTTCGCGTCGATACACAGGTTGTTGCCGCTGACCACCGTGCCGCGCAGCGAATTGCCGATGGCGTTGACCTGGACACTGCCTACCGCGGTCTTGTCGACTCGGCTTGCGCAGGGCACGCTGACCTTGGTGCTGGAAACGCTGGCGACCGTCGTGCCGCCATTGCCGATCGGGAGCAGGAACTCCGCGTCCGAGTAGGGCTGGTTGTAGCAGTTCGACTTCGGCGAACTCCACTCGAAGTATTCGGTCCAGTTGACCATGCCCTTCGGAGAGAGCTGCGTGGAAGCGCTGCGGATGCTGCCCAGCTTGAACGAGCCGCCGCCGGTGAGATCGGTCACGGTCACGCCGAACCAGCGGTTGCCTTCGTGGGCGACGCGGAAGCGGTAGGTATGGCCGGCCGTCCACTCATGCGCCATACGACAGCTCTTGCCGACGCCTTCGCCGTCGAAGTTCAGACAGTAGCTGCCCGCGCTGCCGGCCTTGGCCTCGGTCGCGTCCCACACCGAGAACAGGAACATGCGCGACTTGCCGCCGTTGCTCTGCATGCCGGTGTAGCCGCCGGAGGGCGTTCCAACGAAAGCGAATTGATTGCTCCAATAGACGTTGGCGCGATAGCCGGGGTCGGTTTCGACGGTGATGCCGAAATCCACCGAGTCGAGCCCGCTGATCGCAGGATCGAAGGCGTAATTGGTATAGCTGCCGGGCGTGTCCCCGGCCGAGGCGCTTAGCGAGAGCAGCGATAGCAGTAGCAGGCTCCCCCAGCGTTGGATCGATCGCACTGTCTTCATGATGGTCTCCGATTGTGGGTACGCCATCCGGATGAACGGCGTTCGTGCAGCTCCGTTGCGGTGCGCTCCTTGCCGGCCGGAACGCGGCCGGTATTTCCATGCGACGAGCCGGGCGACAGGCAAGCCGAGTGCGCTGGCGGCCGCGCTGCGGTCGCCAGGGGTTTTCGTTGCTGCATGAAACTTGCCGGCCCGCCTACCTGCTTAGGAGCATTCCTTCGCGAGCGCCGGAGCGCCTACTTCCCGCGCGGCTTCAACGCATCCGGCGCGGTCTCGTAGACCGGGTCGGTCAGGCCTCGCAGGCTGCGCGCGCCGCCGCCTTCGACATCGAGCACGACCACTTCGTTGCGGCCCTTGCGCAACCAGGGAGCGGGCACGAACAGGGTCTGCTGCGGGCCGATCTTCCAGTAACGGCCGAGGTGATGGCCGTTGATCCACACATGGCCCTTGCCCCAGCCGCGGGTGTCCAGGAAGGTGCTGCCGACGCGCTCGAGTTCGAAGCCGCCGCGCCAGAACGCCGGGCCGGTCGGTGCGGTCTTGCTGGAGTAACGCAGGCCGCTCAGGTCGTTCAAGGGCAGCGGGTACATCGTCCAGTCGAACAGTTCCTGTTTGCCGACCGTCACCGAACGGGTGATGCCTTTGCGCTCTTCGTCCAGGCGCGTGCCGAAGTTGATCCGGCCCATGTTCTCGACGAGCAGATCGAGCCGCTCGCCCGGCTTCAGGCCGGTCGCCAGTTCGCGTTCGCCGAAGCGCCGGTCCAAAGTGCCCACAGGCTTGCCGTCGGCCAGCGCCACCGCGTAGTCGCGCACTTCGTCGACGACCAGCTTGCCGCTGGCGCCCTGCGGCACGGTATTGCGGTAGAGCACGAAGCCGTAGTTCTGATCGAGCGCTTCCATGGTCCGCGGCAGTTGCGCACGCATCGGCCGGCTCAGCACCGGCAGAGCGTCGAGCACGCTTACCGATTCGCGAAGCACGAACGGCGCGATCGCGATGGTCGGCGCGGCCGGTTCGGGAATCGGGGGCAGACTTTCGCCGGCTTCGAGATGACGCCCGATGACCTCGCGCAAGGCGTGGTATTTCGGCGTGATGCGGCCGGCTTCGTCGACCGGCGCGTCGTAGTCGTAGCTGGTGGTGTCGGGTTGGTACGGCATGTCGCGGCTGTAGTTCGCGCCTGCCATCCAGCCGAAGCTGGTGCCGCCGTGGAACATGTACAGGTTGAACGAGATGCCCTGGCCGAGAAACCAATCGACCGTGCTCGCCGCGCGCTCGGGCGGCGTGGTGTGGTGCTGCTCGCCCCAGTGGTCGAACCAGCCGGCCCAGTACTCGCCGACCATGCGCGGCCCCTGCGGGCGGAACGCCTTGAGGTGCTCGAACGAGGCCTTGGCGTCGGCGATATCGCCGTCGAAGTTGATCACCGCGGTGACGCCAGGCAGCGGCCCGCCTTCGAAATAATGCGGGCCGGCGCCGTCGGAGGTGAACAAGGGCAGGTCGAAACCGGCGCCGATCATCTGCCGTTTGATCGTTTCCATGTAATCGCGGTCGCGGCCGTAGGAGCCGTATTCGTTCTCGACCTGCATCATCAGGATCGGCCCGCCGCGCGTGCTCAGCAGCGGTGCGAGTTCCTCATGAGTGCGGCGCAGGTAGCGGTCGACCGCGCCGAGGAAGCGCGGGTCCATGCTGCGCACGCGCAGCCCCGGCGTGCGCAGCAGCCAGGCGGGAAAGCCGCCGAACTCCAGTTCGGTGCAGATGTAGGGCCCGGGGCGCACGATCACGTCCAGACCTTCCTCCTTCGCGGTGCGGATGAACGCAGCGACGTCGAGATTGCCGCTGAAGTCGAACCGCCCCGGTTCGGGCTCGTGCAGGTTCCAGAACACGTAGGTGGTGACCGTGTTGAGCCCCATCGCACGCGCCTGGCGCAGGCGCTCGCGCCAGAACTCGCGCGGAATGCGCGGGTAATGCATTTCGCCCGACCGGATCAGGTGCGGCTTGCCGTCGAGCAGGAAGCGGTCGCCTTCGATGGCGAAACGCGGCGCGGCGAAACTGCCCAGTGAAGCGAAGGCCAGCCCCAGGCCGAGCAGGGCGGCGGCGATGCGGTGACGGCGTGCGCGTTGGATCATGATCGGATTCCGTAGGTCGGCCGCCGCGCGGGTAGGAAGCGACCCGCGTAACCGGCGAAGGATGAGCGATACGATGAATGTTGCCTTACGGGTGCACGGCGTGGGCCGGCAGTTTTGCGATGGCCTGCTTCAATGCATGAATCTCCAGCGCCTGCTCGGCATACAGGCGCTTGAGCTCGGTGTTCTCGGCCTGCAGTTCCCGAAGCCTGGCCGTTTCGGCGACAGCCATGCCGCCGTACCTCGATTTCCAGTTGTAGTACGTGGGCACGCTGACTCCGTGCTTGCGGGCCAGGTCCTTGATCGCGATGCCGCTGTCGGTCTCCTTGAGAATCTCCACGATCTGCGCCTGGGTGAATCGACTCTTGCGCATTGAGCACCTCCTTCGGGCTTGTTCTGCGGCATGATTTCCCTGTGCCCAGTGTCGGTTCGGGCGACGGAAGCTTCTGAGCAAAGTCGCGCCGACCCACCCGTTTCCCGCAACGGGCGGGCCAGGATTATCGACTAGGCATCCGCCGTCACGGGTGGTAACCGATGAACTGCCACTGGTTGTTGTCGGTCGCCGTGGTCGGGAAATACCAGTACTGACTGCTGGTCTTCAGCCTGAAGTACTTGTCGCCCGACTTGAACACCGACCCCACGCGACCGTAACGGTTGTTCTCGCCCCATTGGTGAATGGTCATCTCGGGGACGGTTTCGGTCTTGCGGTAGTGACGGCCCTTGTAGGTCCAGAACTCGTTGCTGGTCTTGTCGACAGGAAAGTACTGCGCCCCCTTCTTGACCATGGTGAAATACTCGAGATCGCCGGTATTGGGGTTGTCGTAGTAGAAATAGTCGCCGACCGCGACGTGGGCCTCGTTGCGTTCGGCCCAGGTCCTCAGCGGTTGGTTTCGATGGTAGAGATCGTTGATGACGGGATAGCCCCGGCCGATCGACTGCCAGTCGGCATTCGACTGGCCTTGCGCCGGGAACGGGCCGTAGGCGCCGTTGTGTTTCGCGCGGTACAGGTAGGGGTAGTCGACGGAGAGATCGGCCGCGAAGTACATGCCGGCGGTGGCCTGCTTGTTGTACTGGCCCCATTCGTACAGCCCGCGGTACTGATTGCCTACCGCATTGACGGTGCCGTCGCCCTCGGCCCAGGAGATCGAGCCGTAGCCGGCATGCGTCATGCCCGGCAGCAGCCACGACGAGTCGCAGGGGTGCGGGCTGCCGTATGCGGTCCCGTTGAAACTGG
Source organism: Lysobacter antibioticus (assembly GCF_001442535.1). NCBI lineage: Bacteria > Pseudomonadati > Pseudomonadota > Gammaproteobacteria > Lysobacterales > Lysobacteraceae > Lysobacter > Lysobacter antibioticus. Next base: position 3,167,034 of record NZ_CP013141.1, read on the forward strand.
CCAGGGCCGTGTCCTGGCCCCAATTGCCGCGCACGGGCGCAATGGTGGCGCGGGCGTGTCGAAGCGAGTAACACTGGTAAGGGTCGGCATAGAAATACTCGAGGAACATCCCATTTTCCTTGTGCAAGCCACCCCAGTTTGAGGGGACGCTGATCTGCCCCAGCACCTCGGCAGTACCGAGCGTCAGGTCGTACAGCGTCATCTGCCACCAGTCGCCGCCGTAACGCGGACTGGCTTCGGCCCGCATCCTGTACTGGTGCCCGACTTTCCAGGTGTATTGCCCCTTGATGCTGGAGCACGCGCCGAACTCGTAACAATCCACAGGTGGAAGGCGGTCGCCCATCGCGCCGGTTCCGTTCCAGATCGATACCAGCGCGCGCTTTTCTCCGCTCGCGCGCTGCAGGCCCCAGTAGCCGCCGTCCGCGTTATTGAACTTGATGTACTGCGCGAAGTAGACGTTCGAGGCGGAGTCGGTGTGCTCGGGGTACTGCTCGCCCGGATCCACGTCGATTCGCAGGAAGTAGTCCTTCACTTGCGGAGAAGGATTCGCCAAGACCCAGGTGCCCGCCGGAGTGGTCGCCGCCGCCGGCGGAGGCGCCGCGACGAGCAACAGACCGGCCAAGGCCGGTGCGGTGTACACGGAAAGGTTAGCCATGCGGGTGTCCTCATGATTCGGTGTTCGAAGAATGGGATGGGTGCAAGCTGGCGCCGGGCCGGCGTTACTTGAACTCGTAACGCAGCACCAGCGAGGTCGTCCGCGGCGCCTGATATTGGCTCGGAATCAGGAAGTTGATGTCGGGTACGACCGAGTTGTCGGCGTTGATGTCGGCGCTGAAGGTGTTGTAGCGGTCGGTGATGCCGCGGCGGTTGGTGAGGTTCTGTATGCCGAGGTCGAGGCTGAGCTTGTGATGTTCGCCGATGCTCAGGTCGTAGCCGACATTCAAGTCCAGCTGCCAGAACCAGGGCAGCCGTCCCATGGTTCCCGCCGGGGTGACGCCGACCGGGTCGGTCTTCGTGTCGCAGTAGTGTCCCCAGCTGCCCCAGTTGTACGACAGGCTGTCGACATCGGGTTTCAAGCCGAAGCAGGTGACCGGTTGCCCGGATTGCAGGTTGAGGATGCCGCCCACGCGCAGGCCGTTCTTGAAGTAGTAGACGCCGGACGCGGTGAGCTTGTGGCGCACATCGTTGATCAGGTTGCCGTTGGCGCCGAGGGTGATCTCGGGGAAGTCGTAGCGGCCGGTTTGCCCGATGTAACCCGCGTTATGGCCTTCCAGGTCGAGGAATCCGTTGTCGTTGCCGAACGAACGCGACCAGGTGTAGCTGAGGCCGAGATAGTAGGGCTCCTCGTCGCTGCGGTGGTGATTGAGGTCGAAGGTCAGGTGGATGTATTTGTTCTTGGGCTTCGGCAGGCCGAAGGCCGAAGCGGGCACCCGCAGCGATCGCAGCTTGCCGTCGCCGGCGAAATCGCGCAGCACGGTGACGTCTTCACCCGGGTTCACTTCGAAGCAGGCGATATCATCCGCCTCGTAATCCGGATAACCGTGGCTGTTCGCCCAGTCGACGATGCCCTTGTTGTAGCAAGTCTGGTTGATGACGCGCTTCAGCGTCGAGTATCCGAAATCGACTTGCCCGATCCAGTTGCCGGGCAGTTCCTTTTGCACGTAAGCCTGGAACTCGTCCCGGTAGGGCGCTTTCAGGTTGGTCGCGGACACTTCATGCGTCTGCGGCGGATTGCCGTCGCGCCCGGGAGGAACATAGGCCGAGCCTATCTGGGTGAGGCCGGTCGGCGCCTTGGTGACCGGGTCGATGCCGGTGTACCGATACCACTTGGTGGTCGTCGAGCGCGCCTGCGCCACGCCGAAGCTGAAGTTGGACGGCATCGACAGCGAGTACCTGCCCAGGTTCGCACCGACCTTGAGGCTGGAGTCGCCGTTGACGTCCCATGACAGGCCCAGTCGCGGCGAGTACATCGGGAACGAGAACAAGCGCCGTTCCAGGGCATCCTTGTTGACGTACTTGTCGTAGCGCAGGCCTGCGTAGACCATGACGCGATCGCTCAACTGCCAGTAGTCCTCGATATAGGCGGCCTGGTTGACCGAGAACATCCGGCCGAACTCGCGATTGAGGAAATGCTGCACGTACTTGCCGTTGACCCGCTCGCCGTTCTGCAGCTGGACGGTGTTCGGCCGGTCGTAATAGGTGTACCAGCCGGCGAAGGGCGTATGCCAGTCCTGGCCGAGGTAGTGCACGTAATGCTCCAGGCCGAACACGATCTTGTGATCCTGGACGTTCCAGGTCAGATCGCCTTTGTAGCCGCGGCGCCAATAGTCGTCCGGACGAAAATTGACGGTGCGATCGTTCGCGCCGATGTTGACGGTCTTCTGGGTGGTGCTGTTGTACTCGTCGACATAGGGAATGTCTTCCGAGCCGTGGGCGCGATCGTTGATCTGGCCCAGATAGCCGCCCATCAGCCGGAGTTGCAGGTCGTCGGTGATGTTCCAGTGGTAGTTGCCGATCAGCATCCGCTGGCGGGCCGGGGAATGCGAGCTTTGCGAGAACGCGACCCGATCGGTGGTGTAGTTGCCTTTCAGCAAATACGTGTCCGTATCCGATTCGCTCCAGTCGCGCGAGCCGATCAGGTTGAAAGTCTGATCGTCGTTGATGTTCCAGGTCAGGTTCACCAACGCATTCTTGTTGCTGCTGGTCGTGGTCGTCGCGCGGTTGATGGTGTAGCGGTAGCTCTTCCAGGGCGAGGTCTTGCCCAGCAGGACGAAGGCGAACAGCTTGTCCTTGATCAACGCGCCCGAACCCCAGGCGTACTGCGTCGCGCTCGAATCCCGGTGATTGTTGGACACGTACTTGTAGTAGGAGTCGTCGCCACCGTAGATGTCCTTCTCGCGCGGGTTCAGCAGGCGCGACGTCGGCGGCGTCAGGTACAGCGAATAGCCTGCGCGGAAGCTGTTGCTGCCCTGGCGAACCGTCTGCGCCATGATGCCCCCGGTGGCGTTGGTCCATGAGGCGCCGAAGCTGCCCGCGAGCACTTCGGTGTCCTGGATGGCTTCCCGCGGCAGGCGGTTGGAGCCGAGCGAGGTGCGGTCGTTGGTCGTATCGAACTCGTTCAAGTAATAGCGGTTCTCGGCCGGCGAGGCGCCGCCGAGCTGCACCAGGCCGGTGGTGTTGGAGTCGTGGCGTGCGTTCGAGCGCAGCAGGGCGATGCGTTCGGGAGTCGCCGACGGAGGCAGGGGCAGGCCGTTGATGAGTTCGCGGCTGTAGTGATTGGTCAGTTCGGGGGTCGACACGTCGATCGGCGTGACCTCGGTCGCCATCGAGGTGCCGGTCACCACGACGGTGTCGAGTTCGGTGGCCGCGTTCTGCGCGCTCGCCGCGGCCACGGCGGTATCGCTGTTCGGCCGCACGCTGATCCGGCTCTCGGAGACGAGCTGGCCATCGCGACTGATCTTTACCGTGTAACCGCCGGGGTTGAGGCCGGAAGCGGTGTAGCGGCCGTTCGCATCCACTTTGAGTTCTCTGCGAAAGCCCGTCTCCGGGTTTTCGACGAGCACGCTCACTTGCCCCTGGGTCGGCGCATATCCGTACAGGCCGCCGGTGATCGATTGCGCGTGCGCGCCATTCGCGGCGGCCAGAACCGCCGCCAGCCCCCAGGCCAGCCGGGACCGCTTGATCTGCGCGCGGTATGGGTTGTTTCGCTGCTGCAACTTCATTGCGTCCCCCTCAGGACCGGACTACTAGTATTTGTCATATATAAGTACATATAATTCTTGAGTCAAGTGCCGCCCATCGCCGTTTTCGCCCGTCTATTCCCGGCGAAATGTGCTTTTTTACTCATCGCGTGCCGGAAGCGCTCGATGCTGCGTGGCACCATCGGCAGGTCGTTGTGTCTGCGGCGTCGTGCGCTCGCGACGGATGACGCGTTGCGCGTTGCGACGGCCGCGGACCGGCGAGCGCGCTCGCCCGCCCGTTGCGATGCGCGTACGACGACCTTCGCGGCGCGATGCGGCGAGGCCGGCACGGACGATGCGAAGCCCGCGACCCGGTGTGTTAGCGTTGTCGACCGTTACTCATGCGCGCGACGCCGGTCGCGTGCGGCCGCATTCCAGGGACATTGGACGTTGAAGGCCGTTTTGATGAAGCCTGCTTTGATGAAGCCCGTTTCCATTCGCAATTTGCACAGCCACGTGGTCCAGGAACTGGGCAGGCGCATCGTCGGCGGCGAATTGAAGCCGGGTGAATTGCTGCCGCGCGAGGAAATGCTCGCCGAGCAGATGACGATCAGCCGCACCGCGTTGCGCGAGTCGTTGAAGGTGCTCACCTCCAAGGGCTTGATCGAGACGAGGCAGAAGACCGGCACGCGCGTGCGTGAGACGCGCTACTGGAACCAGCTCGATGCCGATGTGCTCGCCTGGCGCTGCGAATCGATGCCGACGCAGGATTTCGTGCACAAGCTTGCCGAGATGCGCGAGATCATCGAACCCGCGGCGGCCGCGGCCGCGGCCAAGCGCCGGGACAGGAGGCAATTGGCGCGGATCAAAGGCGCGTATGCGGCGATGGAGGCGGCCAATAATCTGGACGCCTGGACCAAGGCCGACTTGGAGTTCCATCAAAGCGTGCTGGAAGCGACCAACAACGAATTGATGGTGTCGTTGTTCTCGGTCATCGAGACCGCGCTGGCGACCTATTTCTCGTTGTCGGCGAGCCGGGTGGTGGATTTCAAGTACTCGTTGCCGCAGCATTTCGCCGTGCTCGAAGCGATTCGCTTGCAGCAGGCCGGCAAGGCGCGCGATGCGATGCTCGGGATCGTCGACGACTCGCGGACGAACCTCAGCCGCATGAAACGCTAGCGGCGCCGGCAAGCCGACGCGTGTCGACCGCGGCTACAGCCTCGCCAGCCGGCCGCCGCTGACTTCCAGGCCGGTTCCGGTGACGAACCGGGCTTCATCGGACGCCAGGAACAACACCGCGCCGGCGACGTCGTCCGGGGTGCCGATGTCCTGGGCCGAGAGGACCTCGGCGCCCGATTCCAGATTGGGGTTGGACCACAGCATCGGGGTGTCGATGGCTCCGGGGAGTACCGCGTTCGCGCGCAGGCCTTTCGCGGCGCCTTCGATCGCCGCACTGCGGGTCAGCGACAGCAAGGCGGCTTTGGCCGCCGCATAGGGCGCCACCAGCGGCGTCGTCATCGAGGCGTGGACGCTGGCGATGTTGACCATCGCGCCGCCCGGCGCGGCATGCCGCAGCCATTCGCGGGTGAAGTACACCGGCCCGAGCAGATTGACGCCGAGCAGTCGCCGCCAGTCTTCGCCGTCGAAGGCTTCGAGCGGCTTGAACAGCATCAGTCCCGCGGTGTTGACCACGATGTCGAGCTCGCCGAGGGAGTCGCGCACGCGCGCGCAGGCGGCCTGGACCTGATCTTCGGCGGACACGTCGCAGCACAGCGCGATGGCCTGGGCGGCGCCGGCGGCGCGGCAGGCGGCGGCCGCTTCGGCATCGCGATCGGGGCGGAAGTCGAGCAGGGCGAGGTTGGCGCCCTCCGCGGCGAAGCGTTTGGCGCAGGCCAGGCCGATGCCGCCCAGCCCGCCGGTGATCAGCACGTTGCGGTTGTCGAAACGTCGCGCGAATTTCACCATTCCCGGATGCTCCCATCGACGCCGCGCCAGATTGGATTGCGCCAAGTATGCGGAATGCGCGCGGCCTCGCGCACCCTGGTTTCGTCGATCTCGATGCCCAGGCCCGGGCCGGACAGCACCTCGACGTAGCCTTCGTGGATGTCGAACACCTGCGGGTTGCTCAGATAGGTCAGCAGGTCGTAGTCCGCGCTGTTGTAGTGGATGCCGAGCGACATCTCCTGGATCACGAAGTTCGGTGTGGCGGTGGCCAGCTGGAAGCAGGCCGCGAGCGCGAGCGGGCCGAGCGGGCAGTGCGGGGCGATGGCGACGTCGTAGGCTTCGGCCATGGCCGCGATGCGCCGGCATTCGGAAATCCCGCCGGCGTGGCTCAAATCGGGCTGCAGGATGTCGACCGATGCCGCCTGCAGGAACGGCTTGAAATCCCAGCGGCTGTAGAGCCGTTCGCCTATCGCGATCGGCAATTTGGTGAATTGCGCGAGCTGGGTCAGCACCTCGGGATGCTCCGACAGTACCGGCTCTTCGATGAAAAGCGGGCTGAGCGGTTCCAACGCGCTGATCAGCGTGCGCGCCATCGGCTTGTGCACTCGGCCGTGGAAGTCGAGGCCGACGTCCAACCCGAGCGCGCGCACGGCCGCGACGCGTTCGAGCACCGGGTCCAGGTCGCGCGGGCGGGCCAGCCAATCCAGGTCCTCGGTGGCATTCATCTTGACCGCGGTGAAGCCCTGTTGTTGGCGGACGCGACTGGCCTGCTCGACCTCGGCGGGGCGGTCGCCGCCGACCCAGGCATAGACGGCGATGCGATCGCGCACCTTGCCTCCGAGGAGTTGCCAGACCGGAATCCCCAGGCGTCTGCCCAGCAAGTCCCACAGCGCGTGGTCCAGGCCGGCCAGGGCCGACATCAGCACCGGGCCGCCGCGGTAGAAGCCCAGTCGGTAGGCGACCTGCCATATGTCCTCGATGCGGTTCGCATCCGCGCCGATGAAGCGGTCGCGAAGCGCTTCGTATGCGCCCTCGACGGCTTCGGCATGGCCTTCCAGACTCGCCTCCCCCCATCCCACCGCGCCATCGCTCGTCTCGACGCGTACGAACAGCCAGCGCGGCGGCACGCGGAAGGTTTCGATCCGGACGATGGTGCTCATAGGCAACAGGGCGAGGTGATGGACAGGTTGTAGTTTTATCATATATAAGTACTTTAAGCCATCGCGACGGCCGCAACGACGCAAGGCTCCAGGGCTGGTTCGTATACGCAAGCCACGCACGCTGTCTGGGGTTTTTTGCTGGCATGCGCCGCGCGGCATGGCGCCGCGGCGGAGCGAATCGCTCGCAGCAGCACGCTGCGGCATCGCGGATGCGGTGCCCGTTCGACCACGTAGGCCGGAGCAAGGATCACGATGTCGTCCAAACGCGAAACAACGCCATTCGTCGTAGCGATCCTGCGAGGCATCGCGCCCAGGGAGGTGCTGGCGATCGCTGAGGCGCTGGTGACGCGCGGCGTCGGCGCCATCGAGGTGCCGCTCAACTCGCCCGAGCCCTTCGTCAGCATCGAATTGTTGCAGCGGGCGTTCGGAGGCGACTGCCTGTGCGGCGCCGGCACCGTCCTCGACCTGGGGCAAGTCGAGCGGCTGCATGCGGCCGGGGGGCGCTTGCTGGTCGCGCCGAACACCAATGCCGCGGTCATACGGCGAGCGCTGGAGTTGGGGCTGGTGCCGATGCCGGGTGTCGGCAGCGTCAGCGAAGCCTTCGAGGCGATCGCCGCGGGGGCCGATATGCTCAAGCTGTTCCCCGCTTCGACCTATGGCCCGGGCCATGTGCGCGCATTGCGCGCCGTGCTCCCGCAAGGAGTGAGGATATGCGCGGTCGGAGGGGTGGATGAGCGCAACGCCGCGCAGTGGCGCCACGCCGGCGTCGACGGCTATGGTCTCGGCAGCGGTCTGTACCGGCCCGGCATGACCGCGGAGGAGGTCGGCCGGCGCGCCGATGCCTTCTTCGAGGCGGCCGCCGCGGGCGACGAACGGGCAAAGGCGGTGGGCGCATGAAGCTGTCGACGATCGATCTGGTCATCATCGGCGTGTACGCCGTTGTTATTTTCGGCCTGGCGCATTGGGTCGCACGCGAAAAGCACGGACAGCGCAAGAGCAGCAACGACTACTTTCTCGCCTCGCGGTCGCTGCCGTGGTGGGCGATCGGCGCCTCGTTGATCGCGGCGAACATCTCGGCCGAGCAAATCATCGGCATGTCCGGCTCCGGCTATGCGCTGGGCCTGGCGATCGCGTCGTACGAATGGATGGCGGCGGCGACGCTGCTGATCGTCGGCAAATGGATCCTGCCGATATTCCTGCATAACCGCATCGCCACGATGCCGCAGTTCCTCGAGCAACGCTACGGACCGTCGATCCGCAACCTGATGGCGGTGTTCTGGCTCGCGCTGTACGTGTTCGTGAACCTGACCTCCATCGCCTGGCTGGGGTCGATCGCGGTCAGCAAGATCGCCGGAATCGACCAGGGTCTGGCGCTGTACCTGTTGGCTGGGTTCGCCCTGCTGTATCAACTGTATGGCGGCCTCAAGGCAGTAGCGTTGACCGACATCGTGCAAGTCGCCCTGCTGGTGGCGGGAGGTCTGTTGGTCTCCGGGCTCACCCTCGGCAAGATCGGCGGCGACTCGGGGATCGGCGGCGGCTTCCGCCTACTGGTCGAACGCGCGCCCGAGCATTTCCACATGATTCTGGCGCCGGACAGTCCCTACTACCAGGACTTGCCGGGGTTGTCGGTGCTGATAGGCGGGATGTGGCTGGCCAACCTGAGCTACTGGGGCTTCAATCAGTACATCATCCAGCGCGCGCTCGCCGCGCGCGATCTGGACCAGGCGCAGAAGGGCATCATATTCGCCGCCTTCCTGAAGCTGTTGATGCCGGTCATCATCGTGCTGCCCGGCATCGCCGCGGTCATGCTGGCGCCGGGTCTGTCCAAGCCCGACGAAGCCTATCCGACGATGATGCAGCTGTTGCCGCCCGGCGTGCTCGGGTTGGTGTTCGCCGCACTGATCGCCGCGGTGGTGTCCAGCATGGCATCGAAGATCAATTCGATCGCGACGATCTTCACTCTGGATTTGTTCGACAAGCATTGGTCGGGCGCGGACCGCGCCGACGAACCCGCGCGCCAGCGTCGGCTGGTCCGGGTCGGCCGCATCGTGGCCACCGTCGCGGTGATCGTCGCTGCGATCACCGCCCGGCCGTTGCTGGGCAAGTCGGATCAGGCGTTCCAGTTCATCCAGGAGTTCACCGGTTTCTTCACCCCGGGGATCACGGTGATTTTCCTGCTGGGTCTGTTCTGGAAGCGCGCGAACGAGGCCGGCGCGATCGCCGCGGCGATAAGCTCAGTAGCGTGTTCGTATCTGTTCAAGATCCTCTGGCCGGCGCTGCCGTTCCTCGACCGCATGGGGCTGGTGTTCCTGCTGACGGCGCCGCTGGCGATGTCGGTGTCGTGGCTGGTCGGGTCCCGTGCCGGGTCGAACCGCATCGAGGTCGAGACGGTCGGCTTCCGCACCAGTGCCGGCTTCAACGTGGCGGCGTTGGCGGTGGTCGCGATACTCGTGGCGCTTTACGCCACCTGGTGGTAGACGGCGGTCGGTCTTCCCGATCGCGCTCGACGTGCTGGCCGCCCGTCAAGGGCGTGCCAGCGCGGTCTGTCCGCGTCCGGCGCAGACCATGGCGTCCGTGCCCGGCTCTGATCGCCGCCGTTCCGTGCCGGCGCGAGTGCCCGGGGCGTGCAGGCATGAGAAACTGCGGCCTGCTCGGACTAGGTAAGCTTCGCCATCGTCGATGGTGCGCATGCAACCGTCGCGACGGCCATTATCGGAGCTGACCGTATGAATCGAATGCCTCGTTCCGCAAGTTTGACCCGGAGAATCGTCGAGGCCCTCGGCGAGGCGATCGTCACCGGCCACTACGGTCCGGAACAGGCCTTCCCGATCGAGGCCGAGTTATGCGTGCAATTGCGCGCCAGTCGCAGCATCGTGCGCGAGGCGGTCAAGATGCTTACCGCCAAGGGCTTGCTCAGCGCGCGTCCCAAGCGCGGCACCATGGTCGAGCCGGAGGCGAACTGGAATCTGCTCGACCCGGACGTCCTGCGCTGGTTGTTGGAGCGCAAGCCTTCGGTGGAGTTGTTGCTCGAGTTCACCCAGGTGAGGCTCGCGTTCGAGCCGATGGCCGCGATGATGGCGGCGCAGCGCGGCGATGCGGCGGCCATCGCCCGGATCGGGGAGGCGATCGCGCGTATGCGGGCGGCCGAGTCGGGCCTCGACGATGCGCTCGAATCCGACATCGCTTTCCATGTGGCGATCCTGGAAGCGAGCGGCAACCGGTTCTACTCCCGCCTGCGGGATCTCATCGATACCGCGTTGCGGATCTCGATCGTGGTCACCAACCGCTCCAAGGGCGTGGATTTGGCGAGCGTGAAGGACCATGCGCGCGTGTACGAAGCGATTGCGGCGGGCGACGCCAAGCGTGCGAAGTCGGCCATGCAGGGTTTGCTCGACGAGGCGGCGACCTTGATCGAGTCGTTGGCGGCACGGTCCGCGACCGGTTGAGTCGGCTTTCGCCAGGAGGATGCAAGCGGTGACGTCGACAACATCGCCTGGACGAACGGCGGTCGGCTACCGCGTTGCCGTCACAGGCATGGAGGCTTGCGACGACCGAACCTGGCGCGGCGATGACCGGCAGGCTGCGCCGTCGACGAGGGCGCAGCGGTCGAGGCCGGCCGTCGCGCCGGCCCGGGACGCAGCGAAGCGAATTACGACTGCGCGTTGCGCAGCGGCGGCACCGACTCCAGCCAGGCTTCGTTGAAGGCCTGCGCGGTCGAGGCGACCTGCGGCGCGGTGGTGCCGGGCTTGTACAGCGTGCCGCCGATACCGAAGCCGACCGCGCCGGCCTTGCGCCAGATCGCGAGCAGGTCGGTGTGGATGCCGCCGACCGGCAGCACCGCGGTGCCGGCGGGCAGCACTGCGCGCAGGGCGCTCAGCATCGCCGGGCCGAGTGCGTCGGCCGGAAACAGTTTGAGCCCGTCGGCGCCGGCGTCGAGCGCGGCCAGGCATTCGCTCGGCGTCGCCGCGCCCGGCAGGGCGAGCAGGCCGCAGGCCTTGGCGTAGCCGATCAGGGCCGGATCGGTGTGCGGGCAGACCATCAGGCGCGCGCCGATGCGGACCAGGGTGTCGACTTCGTCGGCGCGTCGTACGGTGCCGGCGCCGAGCAGGATCGCATCGCCGAAACGCCGTTGCAGGCGGGCGATGCTCTCGAACGCATCGGGCGAATTCAGCGGCACTTCGATGATGCGCCAGCCCGCATCCCACAGCGCTTCGCCGACCGGCAGCGCTTCGTCGGGGGTGATGCCGCGCAGGATCGCGACGAACGGCGACTGGACGAGCCAGGCCGGCAGCGTGCTCGGCAGGGGCAGGGAGGTGGACGTGGCGAGGGTCATACGAATCGGGCTGCCTTTGCGATGCGCCACAAGCCGCGGCAAAACGCGGTGTCGCCTTCGATGATGTAGTGGGGGATGCCGTAGCGGCGCAGCGCCAGGGCGTAGGTCGCGGCGAGCTTGGCGCCGCCGATCACCGCGACTTCGCCGCCGTCGCCGGGTTCGTTGTTGGCGGCCAGGCACTCGTAGCCGATCAACAGGCCGGACAGGAACGCCGGCAGTTCCTCGACCGGCGCCGCGTCGCGGACGTTGCGCGCGCGCACGCCGAACAGCTGGTGCAGCCAATCGGGGCGTTCGCGCGCGGTGTCCAGGCCCTTGATGAAGCCGCGTTCCGACCAGGCCTCGGCCGGCAGGCCGCGCCCGAGCAGGCTGTGATGCAGCAGCAGGGAGTAAATCTCGCCGGTCGGATAGGTGGAAAACCCAACCACGCCGCCGCCGTCCAGGGTCAGCCATTTGCTGTGCGTGCCCGGCGCGGCGACGCGCCGGGTGCCGGGCGGCACGCCGAGTGCCTGGGTCTCTTCGCCGCGCATGACGTCGTCGAAGCCGTCGCTGGCGCCGCTGACGCCGGGCACGATCGCGGCGCGGCGTTGCTTGAACGTCAGCGGCTGCAACGCCGCGGCGAGCGCATCGGCATGGGCGGGCAGCGGCGCGTACGGTGCTTCCTGCCAACCGTTGCGCGCGCCGACCATGCCCGCCAGCAGGATCGGCGCATCGCCATCGTCGAGGTCGACACTGAGCAAGTCGTCGAGCGCGGCGGCGAAGGCCTCGGGCGAATGCAGCGAGGCCATGCCGCGCGCGCTCTGGCGCGTGGCGATGATGCCGCCGAGCGCGTCGAAGGCGTGCACGCGCAGATGGGTGGAACCCCAGTCGACGCCGATCAGGGCGACTGCGGTGCCGGTGTTGGACGTGTTGCGATGGAGCGATTCATCGAGCATGGCGTTCCTCCTCGCGGCGCAGAGCGCGGCCGCGGCGCTCGCCGGTGGGATGGGCATCGCGCAAGGCGCAGGCACCGCCGACCCAGACCGCGCGTATACCCGCGGCCGGTTGTTTGGGGTCGGCGAAGGTGGCGCGATCGGCGATGGTGGCGGGGTCGAACAGCACCAGGTCGGCGGCGAGTCCGGGGGCGATGCGTCCGCGCCGTTTCAGACCGAAGCTGTCGGCCGACAGCGCGGTCATGCGGCGCACCGCTTCGGGCAGATGGAACAGGCCCTCGTCGCGGCAGTAATGGCCGAGTACGCGCGGAAACGCGCCCCACAGGCGCGGATGCGGGTGCGCGTCGTGCGGCAGGCCGTCGGAGCCGATCATGGTGCGGTCGTGGCCGAGCACGCGGCGGACGTCGTCCTCGCGCATCTGGAAATACACCGCGCCGGCCGGGTGCAGGCGGCGCGCGGCTTCCTTTTGGTCGACTTGCCAATCGGCGGCGATATCGCCCAGGTCGCGACCGGCCTGTTCGGGGTGCGGCGTCGACCAGCTCACCAGGATCCGGATCACCCCGTCGACGTAATCCGGATCGAGCACGGTCGAGCCGGCGGTGTAGGGATAGGCGTCGAGGCCGACCCAGTGCCGGCGCCGGCGTTCGTCGATGCGCGCCAGGGTCTCGACGGTGCGGCCCCAGTTCGCGGGGCCGGCGCACTTGTGATGCGACAGCACCACCGGGGTGTGCGTGGCCTCGCCGGCATCGACGGCTTCGTCGATCGCTTCGAGCACGCCGTCGTATTCGTCGCGCAGGTGCGAGGCGTAGACGCCGCCGTGGGCGCCGCTCTCGCGGACGAGTTCGATCACTTCGCTGTTCGGCGCGGCCCGGCTCGGCTTGTAAAACAGGCCGCTGGAGAAACCGATCGCGCCGGCCTGCATCGCCTCGCGCAAGCGCGCGCGCATGCGTTCGATCTCGGCGTCGTCGGCGGCGCGGTCGAGATCGGCGACCTCGGCGATGCGCAGGGTCGAATGACCGACCATGGCCGCCACGTTGACCGCCGGGCGCGCCGCGTCGACCGCATCGAGGTAGTCGCGGAAGCGTTCGAAACGGAAATCGGCCTGGCCGCCGATCAACGACAGCGGCGCCGGCGGTTCGCGGTCGGCGCGCCACGGCGCCAGGCTGATCCCGCAATTGCCGGTGATCACCGTGGTCACGCCTTGGCTGAGCTTGTTGAACACGCCGGGGTCGTCGAGCACCGCGCGGTCGTCGTGGGTGTGGACGTCGATGAAGCCCGGTGCCAGTGCGAGCCCGCGCGCGTCCTCGCGTTCGCGTCCGTGCAGGCTGTCGGGCGCGCCGATCGCGGCGATGCGTTCGCCGTCGACGGCGACATCGGCGCGGTAGCCGGGGCCGCCGCTGCCGTCGAGCACCCAGGCATCGGCGATGACCAGATCGAAGGTGGCTGCCGCCGGTGCGAATCTTGTGCTCATGAGCGGCCGGGAACCTGGGTGCGTTCGACTTCGGCCTTGGCCCGACGCGCTTTCTCGAGCACGCCCGGTTCCTGGCGCAGCGCGACCGCGATCGCCAGCATGTCGATCACCGCCAACTGCATCAGCCGCGACACGCCCGGCGAGTACGGCGTTGCCGCGCTCGACGGCGGCAGCAACAACGGCACGTCGGCGTCCCAGCCCAACGGCGTGCCGGCCTGGGTCAGGGCGATGATGCGCGCGCCGCGCTGCTTGGCGATGCGCACGCTGTCGTTGACCTCCGGGCTGCGGCCCGACAGGGAGATCGCGAACAACACGTCGTTGGCGTCGAGCATGCCCGAGGCGAGCCGCTGCAGATGGCCGTCGCTGTGCGCGGTGGCGGCGATGTCCAGGCGCAGGAAGCGCAGGAAGGCGTCCTGCGCGACCACCCCCGAGCCCGAGCCCACCCCGATGCAGCACACGCGTCGAGCGCCGGCGATCAAGCCGGCGGCGGCGTCGAGCGCAGCCGGGTCGGTGCGCTCGCGCACATCGTGCAGGGCCGCGGAGATGCTGTCGCAGACCTTGTGCACCAGGGTCGCGGCGTCGTCGTCCTTGTCGATGGTGACGGTCTGGTAGGGCACGCCGACGGCGAGGCTGTGGGCGAGCTGGACCTTGAACTGGCGCAGGCCTTCGCAGCCGATCGCGCGGCAGAAGCGGGTCACGCTGGGCTCGGACACGTTGGCGCGTATCGCCAGCGCGCCGATGCTGGCGTGAATCGCGAAGTCCAGGTCGGCCAGCACGGTCTGCGCGACCTTGCGCTCGGCCGGACGCAAGGTGTCGAGCGCTCCGCGGATCTTGGGGATGAGGTTGTCGGACACGATGGGGTCGTTCCTCGGAAGAATGGTCGATCGCGTCGGTGGCGCGGCGAGTAGAGGGTGTCGATCGCGTCGAGGGCGCGATCAGAAGAAAGTGTTGATCGCGCCGGTGACGCGATAGCCGTCGTCGACCGTCAGCAGCACCTGCCATTTGTCGAAGGTGGTGCAAGGGTGGGAGATGCCGGTGGCGACGAGATCGCCGACCTGCAGCGGATGGTCGTGCGGCAGTTCGAGATAGGCATGCTGATCGTTCATCTTGGCGATGCGCGCATCGCGCATCGGCGACGGCGCCGGCTCGCCGGGGCGATGCCAGCACAGCGGCTTGGGCAGGTCGATGTCGTAGGACGCATCGCGCTTGCCGAGGGTGAGCAGGGCCAGGCCCGGCTCCGGACGCGACTGCACCGCCGCCCACACTTCCAGCGCCGGCTGCAGGCCGTGGCGGAAGCTGGCGTCGTGGCGGGTACGCATTTCCTGTTGCAGGCCGTGATAGAAGCCGTGGTCGGAGGTGAGGTAACACCCCGAGCGCAGTACGCGTCGCAGGGGGCGCGTGGTCGCGCCGACGGTGGCGAAGGCATCGGCGACGAAATCGAAATAAGCCGAGCCGCCGGCGCTGATCAAAATCTCCTCGCCGTCGAACAGGCCCTCATCGTCGCAGCGACGGGTCAGCTCGACCATTTCGGCGAGCAGGCCGCGCACGCGTGCCAAGTCGCTGTCGCGGTCGGCGCCGACCCACAGGCCTTCGTAGCCTTCGATGCCGGCCAGGCGCAACGCCGGGCTCGCGGCGACCTCGCGCGCGAGTACCCGCGCGGCGTCGAGCCCGCGCACGCCGGTGCGGCCGCCTTCGGCGCCGAGTTCGACCAGCACCGGCAATCGACGTTGCGGCGCGAGCCGCCGCATCACATCGGCGAGGCGTCGTGCGCCGGCCGAGGAATCGACCAGGACCCAGGCCTCGAAACCGGGGTCGTCGCGCAGCAGCGCGGCCAGGCTTTCGATGTCGGCGATCGCGACCGGCTGATTGGCCAGCAGCACCCGGCGCACGCCGAAACGATGAGCGATGCGCAATTGCGGGATCGTCGCCAGGGTGATCGCCCAGGCGCCGGCATCGAGTTGGGCCTGGAACAACTGCGGGCTCATGGTGGTCTTGCCGTGCGGCGCGAGCAGGGCGCCGGCGCGTTCGACGAAATCGCGCATCCAGGCGATGTTGTGGGCGAGGGTGGACTCGCGCAGCACCGCGACCGGATACGACAGAGTGCCGTCGAGAACGTGCAGGCCGAGCCCGCCGATCGCGTCCTGGCGCGTGGCTTGCTGCAACGGCAATCCCTTGACGCCGGGGAGCAACAAATTCTGCCCGAGCTGACGCAGCGCCTCGCTCATCAGTACGTCTCCAGAGTGAGTTCGCTGGCCATCACCCGGTTGCCGGCCATCAGGCCACCATCGACCGGCAACACCGCGCCGCTGATCATGCGAGCCTGCGGCGAAGCGAGGAACCAGGCGGCCTCGGCGATGTCCTCGGGCGTGGCGAAGTCGCCGAGCGGGTACCACTTCTTCAAGTCCTCGAACACTTGCGGGTGCTTGTCGGCGCGCGCCTGCCAGGCCTGAGTCTTGACCGTGCCCGGGCAGATCACGTTGGCGCGCAGGCCGAGCCGGCCGTATTCGATCGCGATCGATTTGGCGTAGCTGATCAAGCCGGCCTTGGCCGCGCTGTAGGCCGGATGGCCGAGTGCGGCGAGGCCGTTGACCGAGCCGATGAAGACGATGTTGCCGCGGGTACGCTTTAGCCCGTCGAGCGCCGCTTCCACGGTGCAGTAGCCGGCGTTCAAGTTGACGTCGACGTCGCGCTGCCACGCGCCCGGCGCGGTGCCGGCCAGGCTCAGTCCTTCGGCGCTGCCGGCGTTGGCGATGACCGCGCCGATCGGGCCGTGCGCTTCGGTGACCGGCGCGAGTGCGGCGCGCAAGGCGTCGAGATCGGACAGCTCGGACGCCGCCGTCAGCACTTGCCCGGGCGCGAAGCTCGCAGCCAGCGCGGTCAGCGCATCGGCATCGCGATCGTGAGCGAGCACGCGATCGCCGCCGGCGACGAAACGGGCGAGCAATCCTCGGCCGATGCCGCCCGCGGCTCCGGTGATCAAGGTCAAACGGCTTTGGCTCATGGGCGGATCATTCCTTCAATGGGGGCGCCCGCCGCGTCGGACCGAGCGCAACGAGGCGATCGGGAAGCAGCGGGTGGTGACGGTAGACCGGAATATCGCCGATAGCGGAGGTTTTGGGTGTGCTGAGCGAGGCGTCGGCACACTATCTGCGCGAAGCGGGATCGTGCGAATCCATGGGTTCCGTCGTGGCGGCCGCGCGGCGAAGGCGCGATCGGTGCGCAGGATTTCGGCCGCAGTTCGACGGTGAAACGGCGCAGGCGCGGCCCGGCTTGCGTGCCGGTCGCGTGGCTCGGGTGCGCGGCCGGACTCCCAGGCGTGGGGCTTGGGGAATGGGTCACGGCGCGGTTTCCCCTGGGCATCCGATCATTCCTGTAAATTTAAAACACAGATGGCTTCATGGGCGAAGAAAATGTAGCAGAGGCCATGATAAATCGCCATGTTGCAGTGCAAAATGCATCATGAAAGTTTGTAAGATACTTTCACGTCGGCAATGGGAAGGCCTTGAATGTGCCATCCGACTCCGAGCGTGGTCGCCATGCTGCCCGCGATCTGCGGGTAGTGCGGCGGAGCGCGCGCCGGCCGTCGTACCTTCGTTCTTCCCGTTCCTCCTTACGCAGAGAGTCCATCCATGAGCGATTCCGATTCCATCGTCCGCTACGGCCTGGAGCCCAGCGGCGCCGGCGGCCAACAACTGCCATTCTCGCCGGCGGTGCGTGCCGGCGACTTCGTCTACATCTCCGGCCAGGTCGCCATGAACGAGCGCGGCGAAATCGAGCAGGGCGGCATCGAGGCGCAGACGCGCCGGACCATGGAGAACGTCAAGAAAGTGCTCGGCCTGGCCGGCTGCGACTTGAGCCACGTGGTCAAGATCACCGTCTGGCTCGACGACACGCGCGACTTCTGGACCTTCAACCGCGTCTACCGCGAGTACTTCGGCGAGCAGCCGCCGGCGCGTTCGTGCGTGCGCTCGCAAATGATGGTCGATTGCAAGATCGAGATCGAAGCCATCGCTTACAGCCCGCTGAGGGGCGCTTAGGAGTGAGGAGTGAGGAGCGAGCGGCCAACGCCGCCGCTATCCCCGTGTTCTCGACTCGCTACCGGTTCCTCGCTCTTCACTAACTCGTTCCCCACGCCTCGTTTCTCACTCCTGGCTCCTCACCGCCCCCATACTCGACCGAGACTCTCTTCATGAACCGACGCGACTTCCTCGCTACCTCCGCGACCGCGGGCACCGTATTGGCCAGCACGGCGTTCACACCGGCCTTCGCCCGCAAACGCTCGAAGTTGCGCCTGGGCCTGATCGGCACCGGCATGCGCGGCCAGGTGCTGCTCAAGGAGCTGGTGCGTCGCGACGACGTCGAGGTCGTCGCGTTGTGCGACGTGGAGCCGATCATGCTCGGCCGCGCGCTGAAGATGATCGAGAAGGCCGGCCGGCCCAAGCCGGCGACCTACGGCGAAGGCGGCGACAACGACGCCTATCGCAAGATGCTCGACAAGGGCGGACTCGACGGTGTGATCATCGCCACGCCCTGGGAGTTCCATGCGCCGATGGCGATCGCGGCGATGCAGGCGCACATCGCGGTCGCTTGCGAAGTGGTCGCCGGCATCACCCTCGACGACCATTGGCAGGTGCTGCGCACCCAGCAAAAGACCGGAACGCCCTACATGCTGCTGGAGAACGTGTGCTATCGCCGCGACGTGCTGGCGGTGCTGAACATGGTGCGGCAGGGCCTGTTCGGCGAAATCGTGCATCTGCAGGGCGGCTACCAGCACGACCTGCGCGCGGTGAAACTCAACAGCGGCAGCCCCGAGCGCGCCACCGGCGGCGGCGTCGAATTCGGCGCCAAGGGCTGGTCGGAGGCGCGCTGGCGCACCGAACATTCGGTCCAGCGCGACGGCGAGCTGTACCCGAGCCACGGCATCGGCCCCTGCGCGATGGTCGCCAACATCCATCGCGGCAACCGTTTCACCTACCTCAGCTCGTTCTCGAGCAAGGCGCGCGGCCTGCACGACTACATCGTCAAGCAGGCCGGCCCGGAGCATCCGAACGCCAAGGTCAAGTTCAAGCTCGGCGACCTGGTCACCACCCAGATCGCCTGCGAAAACGGCGAGACCATCCTGCTGCAGCACGACACCTCGTTGCCGCGTCCGTACTCGCTCGGCTTCCGCGTGCAGGGCACCGACGGCCTGTGGATGGACATCAACGATTCGATCCACATCGAAGGCAAGACCACGCCGCACGAGTGGGACAAGGCCGAGGCCTGGCTGGAGAAGTACGATCACCCGCTGTGGCAGCGGTTCGCCGAGACCGCGGCCGGCGCCGGCCACGGCGGCATGGACTACTTCGTCGTGCACGCCTTCATCGAGGCGCTCAAGGCCGATGCGCCGATGCCGATCGACATCTACGACGCGGTCGCCTGGAGCGCGATCACGCCGTTGTCGGAGCAGTCCATCGCCGAGCACAAGACCGTGGAATTCCCGGATTTCACCGAAGGCAAGTGGAAGAATCGCAAGCCGATCTTCGCCTTGAACGACCGCTACTGAGGTCTGAGGCAGCCATGCGATAGCCGCTCGCCGCCGATCCGGCGGGCGGTCGCCGGCACGTATCGCCGGACATGCGCAGGTTGCCGCACCCGTCGCGGGGTGTCTTCTGCATGGCATCGCCGCACCCTCGCACTCTCCATCCGACCTCCACCCGGCGCAAGCCGGGTCTTTTTTGCCCGCGTGGCCTCCAGGCCGCCGGCTACGAGAATAGGAGCGGCGCGAGCCACGACCGCGAATACGCAGCGAGCGCGCAACTGGCCGTCATCGACGATGCCTGCAGGGGATATCAGCTCTAGCGACCGCGCGGCCGTGGCCGATGACCTAAGGAGATCCTGTGGGGAGCGGCCCTTGCGGGAGGCAATCGGAACGCTACCGCCTCCATATGAATGGCGCAGATGACGTCGCACAGCCATAACCGTCAAAACATAATTGACAGGTTCAATCGGACAGGAATAACCTCTAAAGACACATTAAGAGGTTATGTGGATGCGCCTCGCGATCGGACCTGCGGTGCTCGGCGCCGCCTTGTCTTCGCTGCTGCCGGCCTGCGCTCAGCCGCCGCCCGTCGCGCCCGGAGCCGCCTTGTCGAACCTTGCCGCCCTCGTCGTCATCGATGCGCCGAGCAACCTGGGCTTGCGTCCGCCGGCGCCGGGTGTCGAACCGGGCGTGCGCAAACTCCCCGAGGCCTTGCGCGCGACCGGGCTGCTGCAGCGCCTGCGTGCCGATGATGGCGGCCGCGTCGACGCGCCGCCTTATTCGCCCGCTGCCGACTTCGCGATCGGCTTTCGCAATGGCGCCGCGCTGCGCGACTACAGCCAGGCCCTGGCCGACCGCCTGATGCCGCTGCTCGCCCAGGGCCGGTTCGTGCTGGTGCTCGGCGGCGATTGCAGCGTACTGCTCGGCAGCGGCCTGGCCCTCAAGCAGCGAGGCCGCTACGGCCTGGCCTTCATCGATGCCCACGACGACTTTTCCTTCATCCGCGACCGCCGCCGTTATCGCGGGCTGTTGACCGCGGCCGGGCTCGATCTCGGCCTGGCGACCGGGCACGGCCCGGCGGCGCTGTCCGACCTGCGCGGTCGTTCGCCTTATTTCCGCAGCGACGATGTCGTCCATCTTGGCTTGGCGGTCGCCGACCAGGACCGGGTCGACTACGAGGTCGAGAGTTTCGAGCGTTCCGGTATCCACGCCATCGATGCTGCGGCGATCCGCCGTCTCGGCGCCGAACGCGCCGGGCGCGAGGCGCGCGCTCGGCTGGAGGCGAGGCCGACCAAGGGTTACTGGATTCATCTCGACGCCGATGTGCTGGCCGAGCGGGTGATGCCGGCGGTCGACTCGCCGAACCCCGGCGGCCTCGACTTCGCG
Organism: Lysobacter antibioticus; assembly: GCF_001442535.1. Classification (NCBI taxonomy): domain Bacteria; kingdom Pseudomonadati; phylum Pseudomonadota; class Gammaproteobacteria; order Lysobacterales; family Lysobacteraceae; genus Lysobacter; species Lysobacter antibioticus. The sequence continues at coordinate 3,187,458 of NZ_CP013141.1, forward strand.
CAACTGCGTGCCTTGCTCGCCCAACTGCTCGCCAGCCCGGATGCGGTCGGCATGGAATTGACGATCTTCGATCCCGATCTCGACCCCGACGGGCGCCTCGCGTCGCATCTGGCCGATACCGTCGCGGGTGCCTTCGAAGACAGCGGCCGCTGGTCGCGGCAAGGCGCTGCGGACGCGGCATCGCCCGCACCGGCACGCTGACCTCGCCATGCAGCGGCGCAGCTTCCTGCTGGCCAGTGCCGCGGCGATGACCTTGCTGTCGGGGCCTGCCGCAGCGTCGAAGCCCCGAAGCAAAGTCGTTGATGAAGCCGGCGGCGATTCGCCGACCGCGTCCGACGGCGAATCAATCCACGCCGCGCAAACTCATCCCATCACTGCCGCGACCAGGCTGCTGTTCGTCAGCGGCCAGATCCCGGTCGACGCACAGGGCGAGGCGCCGCGGAATTTTTCCGCACAATGCGCTCTCGCTTGGGCCAACATCGAGACGCAACTGCGCGCGGCCGACATGGACCTGCGCCACTTGGCGAAGCTGACTGTTTTTCTCGCCCGCGCGCGCGACCGCAAGCGCGAACATGAGATCCGCCACCGCCTGTTGACCGGCCGCGCCGATCCCGCGGTCAGCGTGGTGGTGACCGGCATCTACGACGAAGCCTGGCGCATCGAGATCGAGGCGATCGCGTTGGCATAAGGGATCAAAACTACCGCCCCCCGCTCTTCCACCTCGCGAGATCGATACCGATCCGGTGTCGGGCCGCATTCAGTTGATACGGACGTAGGCGTAGCGACTCTTCAATTCCGCCTGAATCCTCTCCGGAACTTCGATGCCGTCGAGCCACAGGCGTTGCAGGCTCGGCAACTCGCCCAGTATCGGCAGGATGCCTTCGATGTGAAGGTGGTACTCATCCTGGGCGCAGCCGAGGGATAAGTACTCGAGCATGGGCATGCCGCAGAGCAAGTTCAGTTCAGCCTGAGGGATGTTGGTACACCAAAGATCGAGTGAGCGCAGTTGTTCGAATTCGCGAATCGCGGCCAGCCCTCTGCCGGTGACCCGAGTTCGACCCGCATCGAGGTGGAGCAGGGTCGCCGAGCGCTTGAGGCTGGCAGCCATGACGTCATCGAACGGGGTTCCTTCGATATCCAGCGAATGCAGCGCTGGCATTTCCATTAGGGCGTCGAAAGCGCGGTGCGTGAGTCGCGCCGAATGCAACGACAGTTCGGTCAAGCCCGGGCTACGCGCGACTTCCAGTATGTCCATCTCCGCCAGCCCGTAATGTTCGCGAAACACGCGCAGATGTTCCGCGGAACCGAAGCCCTGTAGGCGGCCTGGGCGCCGAATGCGCCCTACATCGAGCTCCCGCAACTGCGGTACTCCGAGTACATGTTGCATGGCCCGTCGCGTGACCGCGCCCATCACTCGTAACTCGTCGATGAAGGGAAGGGCGGACAGCTCGCGCGCGTGCGCTTTGGTCAGCAGCGCTTTGCCATCGATGGTCAGTCGTTGGATAGGGCCGGCTGCGATCAGCGCAGCGACGTCGCTGCCATCGAATTCGCTTTGCAGCGTCGGACCATCGTTTCCGTCTACGGTCATATACCCGAATTCTGTGGTTACTGTGCGGCATGATCTATGCCTCCTATGGACGGGTCAACGCGAATCGAACCTCGATAGGATCCGGTAGCGCATCAAATCTTGGAACGGTAATCGCGGTGCAAAGTCCGGTACTCCCTGGGCGCCATGCCGACGGTGGCCTTGAACTGGCGCGCGAACGCGCTCTGGTCGGAGAAGCCGCAGGACTGGCCGACCTCGGCGATGCTCGCCTCTTCCTGCAGCAACCGCATCGCCGCTTCGATGCGGATCTTGGTCAGGGCCTGCTGTGGGGTCAGCTGGAACACGCGCTGGAAATGGCGTTCCAGTTGCGCGACCGACAGCTTGGCCAGTTCGGCCAACGCGGTCACGCGCAAGGCACCGGCGAAGTGCGCCTGCATATGTTCGGTGACCCGGCGCAGGCGTTCGTAGGTCGGGTGATGGCCGTCGGGCGCGCCGAGGTCGCGCGACAGGCCGACCAGGCCGGTGCGGCCGTCGGCCAGCGGCAGCGGGCGCTTGCCGGTCAGGCACCAGCCCGGTTGCCGGTTAGGGAATAAATGCACTTCGAGCTGGTTCTCGATGGTCTCGCCGTCGAGCACGCGCCGGTCCTGGATCGCATAGCGGCCGCCGAGGCGGGCCGGAAACAGCTCGGTGACGTCGCGGCCGATCACGTCCTCGCGCCGCTTCAGGCCGAGCCGGCGCACCAGGGTCAGGTTGGCGTGGCTGTAGCGGCCGGACGCGTCCTTGGCGAAAAACACCACGTCCGGCAGGGCGTCGCACAGGGTCTGCATGAGGTCGGCGGGAATCAGTAGGGACATGGCGGCCTGCTCCGGGCGGTTCCTCAACGATAGCCTGATTATGCCGAATTCCGCATCCATGACCGGCAAGGATTCCTAGACGCGCGAGGCCGCCGACGCGAGCATGGCGGCATGCACAGCCTAGACATCATCGACTCCCACACCGGCGGCGAACCGACCCGGGTCGTGGTTGCCGGCTTCCCCGATCTGGGCAGCGGCAGCCTGGCCGAGAAGCGCGAGCGCTTCCGTGCCGAATTCGACCACTGGCGCCAGGCCATCGCCTGCGAGCCGCGCGGTTCCGACACGGTGGTCGGGGCCTTGCTGCTGCCGCCGAGCGAGCCCGAGGCCGCCGCCGCAGTGATCTTCTTCAACAACGTCGGCTATCTGGGCATGTGCGGCCACGGCACCATCGGTCTGGTGCGCACCCTGCAGCACCTCGGCCGGATTCAGCCGGGCCGGCACCGCATCGAAACGCCGGTCGGCACGGTCGGTGCCGAACTGCACGACGACGGCCGGGTTTCGGTCGACAACGTCGAAAGCTGGCGCCATCTGGCCGGCGTGCGCATCGAGGTACCGGGTTACGGCGAAGTCGTCGGCGATGTCGCCTGGGGCGGCAACTGGTTCTTCATCGCCCGCGTCGCGCGGGTGATCTCGCTGCTGCACCAGCGCGAGCTCAGCGACTATTCCGAAGCGATCCGGCATGCGCTGGAAGCGGCCGGCGTGAGCGGCGCCGACGGCGCGCCGATCGATCACATCGAACTGGAAACGCCGTCGACCACGCCCGGCGTCGACGCGCGCAACTTCGTCCTGTGCCCGGGCCTGGCCTACGACCGTTCGCCCTGCGGCACCGGCACCAGCGCCAAGCTGGCCTGCCTCGCCGCCGACGGCAAGCTCGCGGCGGACGCGGTGTGGCGCCAGGAGAGCGTGCTCGGCAGCGTGTTCGAAGGGCGTTATCGCCCGGGCCCGCGCGGCGTCCTGCCGACCATCACCGGCAGCGCATACATCACCGCACACGCGCAGTTGTTGATCGACGAAGCCGACCCCTTCGCCTGGGGCATCGCGGCGAAGTGACCGGCATGAGCGCAACGCCTTCCAACACCTACGACTTGATCGTGGTCGGTGCCGGCATCGTCGGCAGCGCCTGCGCCGAGCGTGCCGTGCAAGAAGGGCTGCGGGTCGCCGTGGTCGAGCCCGGCCCGGTCGGCGGCGGTGCCACCGCGGCGGCGATGGGGCATCTGGTGGCGATGGACGACGACCCGGCCGAGCTGGCCTTGTCGCGGTATTCGCTGGCCCTGTGGGAACGCTTCGCCGATCTGCCCGAAGCCGAATTCAGCCGTTGCGGCACCTTGTGGGTCGCGCGCGAGGCGCGCGAGTTCGACGGCGTCGCCGCCAAGATCGCGCGCCTGGCCGCGGCCGGCGTTCGCGCGCAACGAATCGACGCCGACGAGTTGTACCGACTAGAACCCGGGCTCACCCCGGGCCTGTGCGGCGGCATGTTGGTCGCCGACGAGGCGGTGGTGTATCCGCCGCGCGTCGCCCAGCATTTGCTGCAGCGCGCCCTGCAGGCCGGCGCCAGCGACTTCCTCGGTCGCCGCGTGACCGCGCTGACCGCGAACGGTGCGCGCCTCGACGACGGCAGCGAACTGACCGGCCCGGTGCTGGTCGCGACCGGCTGCGCCGTGCCCGAGCTGCTGCCGCAATTGCCGATGCGCGCACGCAAAGGGCACCTGGTCATCACCGAGCGCTACCCCGGGCGGGTGCGCCATCAATTGCTCGAACTCGGCTATGCCGACAGCGCCCACGGCGATGCCGACAGCAGCGTCGCCTTCAACGTGCAGCCGCGTCCGACCGGGCAGATCCTGATCGGTTCCTCGCGCGAGTTCGGTGTCGAGGACCGCGCGGTGTCGTTGCCGATGCTGCGGCGCATGCTCGAACGCGCCTTCGCGTTCCTGCCGATGTTGGGCGAATTGCAGGCGCTGCGGGTGTGGACCGGGTTCCGGCCGACCACGCCCGACGGCAGGCCTTACATCGGCGCCGTCGCCGACCGGCCGCGCACCTGGGTCGCGGCCGGCCACGAAGGGCTTGGCGTGACCACCGCGCTGGGCACGGCGCAGCTGTTGCTCGACCAGATGCTCGGCCGCGCGCCAGCCATCGATCCCGCGCCATTCTTGCCGGAGCGCGCGCTGCGATGAAACGTTCGAACGTGCAATTGTCGATCGACGGCATCGCCGTCGAAGTGCCGGCCGGGGCCAACGTCGCTGCGGCCGTGGCCCAGCTCGGTCTGCGCTTTCGCCGCTCGCGCAGTGGCGAGGCGCGTGCGCCGCTGTGCGGCATGGGTCTGTGTTTCGAGTGCCGGGTCAGCATCGACGGCGTCGCCCATCAACGCGCCTGCGTGGTGGTGGCGCGCGACGGCATGCAGGTGCAGCGCGATGACTGAGCCCTGCGACGTGCTGGTGATCGGAGCAGGTCCGGCCGGGCTGGCGGCGGCGCGCGCGGCCGCCAGCCACGGCGTCAACGTCGTGCTGGTCGATCTGCAGGCGAACCCGGGCGGGCAGATCTGGCGTCACGACGTGCGCAAATCCGCACCGGCCGCCGCGCGCCTGGCGGTGGCGGAGATGCGCGCGCGCAGCAATCTGCATTGGCTGCCGCAGGCGCAGGTCGTCGCGACCGCGCCGGGCCGGGTGCTGATCGAAGAAGCCGGCCTGGTGCGCGAAATCGAATACGGCGCCCTGGTGCTGGCCACCGGCGCGCGCGAACTGTTGTTGCCGTTCCCGGGCTGGACCTTGCCCGGCGTCAGCGGCGCCGGCGCGTTGCAGGCTTTGACCAAACAAGGCTGGCCGATCGCCGGCAAGCGCGTACTCCTCGCCGGCAGCGGCCCGCTGCTGTTGGCGTCGGCCGCGACCTTGCGCCGGCATGGCGCGCAGGTGCTGGCGATCTGCGAACAGGCGCCGGACGCGGCGCTGATGGCGTTCGCCTCGCAGTTGTGGCGCTGGCCGGGCAAGTTGCTGCAGGCCGCGGCGCTGCGCACGCGCCTGGCCGGGGTGGCCTATCGGCGCGCGAGCTGGGTGCGCGCCGCGCACGGCGACGAGCGGGTGCGCGAAGTCGAGATCGAAAGCGCGCGCGGGATCGAACGCATCGCCTGCGACCAGGTCGCGGTCGGCTATGGGCTGGTGCCGAACACCGAACTCGCCGCGCAGCTGGGCTGCGCACTCGAGCTCGACGGGCGCCACCCGCGCGTGCGCGTCGACGAGCGGCTGATGACCAGCGTCGACGGCGTGTACGCGGCCGGCGAAGCCTGCGGCATCGGCGGCGTCGATGTCGCGCGGGTCGAAGGCGCGATGGCCGGGCACGCCGCCGCCGGCGCCGACGATGCCGCGCGCGCGCTGCGTCCGCGGCGTCGCCACGCACGTGCCTTCGCCGATCTGTTGCCGCGCTATTTCGACCTGCGCGACGACGTGCGCAAGCTCGCCGAGCCGACCACGCTGGTATGCCGCTGCGAGGACGTGGCGTTGGCGCAGCTGCAAGGATATTCCGACGCGCGTGCGGCCAAGCTCGCCACGCGTTGCGGCATGGGCAGCTGCCAGGGCCGCATCTGCGGCACGGCGCTGACCGAGTTGGGTCTGCTGGTACCGGCGACGCGTGCGCATGCCGCGCGGCCGCCGGTTTTTCCCACCCGGCTGGCCAGTTTGGCCGCAGCCGGCTCTTACCTCGATCGTTCTTGTTCCGAACGTACTTTCCTTACCGAATCCAAAGGGTCTGTCTAATGAGCAATGCTTCGTTCTGGCGTGGCGTCATCCCCGCGATCACCACCCCGTTCCGCGCCGACGGTGCGATCGATCACGCCTTCCTCGCCGAACACGCGCGCACCTTGATCGATGCCGGCTGCGTCGGCATCGTGCCGCTCGGTTCGCTCGGCGAAGCGGCGACGCTGAGCTTCGAGGACAAGCTGGCGATCCTGCGCACCCTGGTGCAGGCGCTCGACGGCCGCGCGCCGGTGATTCCCGGCATCGCCGCGCTGTCGACCGACGAAGCCGTGCGCCTGGCGCGCGAAGCCGCGGCGATCGGCTGCGCCGGCCTGATGGTGCTGCCGCCGTACGTGTATTCGAGCGACTGGCGCGAAATGAAGGCGCATGTGCGCGCAGTGATCGAAGCGACCCCGCTGCCGTGCATGCTCTATAACAACCCGATCGCCTACAAGACCGATTTCGTGCCCGAGCAGATCGCCGAACTCGCCGCCGAACTGCCGAACCTGCAGGCGGTCAAGGAGTCCTCGACCGATGTGCGCCGCTTCGCCGCGATCCGTTCGCTGCTGGGCGAGCGTCTCGACCTGCTGGTCGGCATGGACGATGCGGTGGTCGAGGGCGTGGCGATGGGCGCGACCGGTTGGATCGCCGGCCTGGTCAACGCCTACCCGAAGGAATCGGTGCAGTTGTTCGAGCTCGCCCGCGACGGCGGTGCGCGCGCCGCGGCCGACCTCTACGCCTGGTTCCTGCCGCTGCTGCGTCTGGACACCGTGCCCAAGTTCGTCCAGTTGATCAAACTGGTGCAGGAGCGCGTCGGCCTGGGTAGCGAGCACGTGCGCGCGCCGCGCATGGTCCTGGTCGGCGCCGAGCGCGACGCCGCGCTCGCCGTGATCGAGCGCGCCATCGCCGCGCATCCGGGCCGCTGAGATGGGCGCGCGCGAACCGGTATTGATCGAAGGACGCTGGCAGGCCTCGCGCGATGCCGGCGGCGACTTCCGCGCCTTCGATCCGACCCGCGGCACGCCGTTCGGGCCGGCGTTCCCGGTGTCCGGCGCGGCCGACGCCGAGGCCGCGCTGGCTTCGGCCTGCTCCGTCGCCGACGAACTGGCCGCGGCCGATCCCGAGCGCATCGCCGATTTTCTCGAGGCGTATGCGCTCGGCATCGAGCACGACGGGCCGGACCTGGTCGCGCTCGCGCATCTGGAAACGGCGCTGCCGATCGAACCGCGCCTGGCCAAAGTCGAATTGCCCCGTACCACCGGGCAGTTGCGACAGGCCGCGCGGGCGGTGCGCGAGCGCTCGTGGACGCAGCCGATCATCGACACGGCGACCGGCCTGCGCAGCCATCTCGCGCCGCTGCACAAACCGGTGCTGATCTTCGGGCCGAACAATTTCCCGTTCGCCTTCAACGCGGTGGCCGGCAGCGATTTCGCTTCGGCCATCGCCGCGCGCAATCCGGTCATCGCTAAAGTGCATCCCTCGCACCCGGCCACCAGCCAGCGGCTGGCCGAACTGGCCCACCGCGCCCTGGTCGAGGCCGGCTTGCCGGCCGCGGCCTTGCAGGTGCTGTATCACCTCGATCCCGCGCAAGGGCTGGCCCTGGCCGGCGATGCGCGGCTCGGTGCGCTCGCCTTTACCGGCAGCCGTAACGCCGGCCTGGCGCTGAAGGCGCGGGCCGACGCGGCCGGCGTGCCGGCCTATCTGGAACTGTCCAGCGTCAATCCGGTGTTCTTGCTCGAAGGCGCGTTGCGCGAGCGCGGCGAAGCCTTGGCGCAGGAGTTCTTCGCGTCCTGCACGATGGGCACCGGTCAGTTCTGCACCCATCCCGGCATCGTGGTGTTGCCGCGCGGCGCCGACGGCGATGCCTTCGTCGACGCGGCCGCGGCTTCGTTCGCGCAGGCCCCGTCCGGGGTGATGTTCTCGCGCGGCGTGCTCGATCATCTGCGGCAAGGGCTCACCGATTGGCGCGAGGCCGGCGCGGAACTCGTCGCCGGCGGCGCCGCGGCGGAAGGCGAGGGTTATCGCGTGCAACCGGCGCTGCTCAGCGTCGATGCCGCGACCTTTCTGGCCGACCGCCGTCTGCAAAGCGAGGCCTTCGGCCCGGCCAGCCTGGTCGTGCGCGTCGACGGTATCGAACAGGCCGTGACGATCGCGCAGGGGCTCGAAGGCAATCTGACCGGCACCATCTACGCCGGCGAACCCGACGCCGCCGACGAGGCCCGCCTGGCGGCGAGCCTGCGCCCGCGCGTCGGCCGCCTGATCGCGAGCCGCATGCCGACCGGTGTCGCGGTCAGTCCGGCCATGCACCACGGCGGACCCTACCCGAGCACCGGTCATCCCGGCTTTACCGCGGTCGGGTTGCCGGCGGCGATCCGCCGCTTCGCCGCCTTGCATTGCTACGACCACGTGCGCGACGAATTGCTGCCGCTGGAGTTGCGCGACCGCAATCCTGGCGGCATCGCGCGCCAGGTCGACGGCCGCTGGACCTACGACGACCTTGGAGCCGCACCATGACCCAGATCGGTGGTTTGACCCTCGAGCAGGCGCGTGCCGGCCTGCAACCGTGGAGTGAGCGCGCACCGGCGATCGGCGCCGACGAGTACGCGCAGCGCATCGAGCGTGCGCGCGAGCTGATGCGGCGCGAGCGCTGCGAGGCCCTGCTGATCACCGCCGGCACCTCGCTGCGTTATTTCACCGGCGTACCCTGGGGCGCGAGCGAACGGCTGGTGGCGATGCTGCTGACCCTCGACGGCGACCCGGCGGTGATCTGCCCGGGATTCGAATCCGGTTCGCTTTCGCACGTGCTCAAGATCCCGGGCGAACCGCGCCTGTGGGAAGAACACGAAGATCCCTGCGCACTCGTCCTCGACACGATGCGCGCGCGCGGCGCCACTCGGCTGGCGCTCGACCCGGGCGCGCCGTATGCGGTGTTCACCGCCTTGCGCGCACTGGCGCCCACGCTCGAGATCGTCGATGCGAGCGCCATCGTCGACGGTTGCCGGGCGCGCAAGAGCGAGGCCGAACTGGCGCTGATGAAGCAGGCCACGGCGATGACCCTGCAGGTGCACCGGCTCGCCGCCGGTCTGGCCGACGAGGGCGTGAGCACGGCGACCTTGCGCCGTTTCATCGACGAGGCGCATCGCGCGTTCGGCGCCGACAACGGTTCGACCTTCTGCATCGTCCAGTTCGGCGAAGCGACCTCGTACCCGCACGGCATTCCCGGCGAGCAGACCCTGCGCGAGGGCGAACTGGTATTGATCGACACCGGCTGCGCGGTGCAGGGCTATCAATCCGACATCACCCGCACCTACATCTGCGGCCGTGCCGGCAGCGAACAGACGCGGATCTGGGAACTAGAACTTGCAGCGCAACGGGCCGCCTTCGATGCGGTGCGCCCCGGCATCAGCGGCGAAGCGGTCGATCAGGCCGCGCGCACGGTGCTCGAACGCGGCGGCCTGGGGCCGGACTATCGTCTGCCCGGCTTGCCGCACCGCACCGGGCACGGCTGCGGCATGAGCGTGCACGAGGCGCCGTATCTGGTGCGCGGCAACCGGGTCGGGCTGGAGCCCGGCAACTGCTGCTCGAACGAGCCGATGATCGTGGTCCCCGGCCAGTTCGGGGTGCGCTTGGAGGATCACTTCTACGTGACCGAGAACGGCGCGGCCTGGTTCACCCCGCCGTCGCTGGCGATCGACCGGCCGTTCGCCGATTGAGTTGCTGGCGGCGCTGAGTCCGCTGGCGAATTCCGGGCTTCCTCTGCGCGGGCCGCCTGCCGCGCCGTATCGGCGGTCCCCCCGGGCGGCCCGTTCAGAGGGGGAATTCAGGCCGCGGATCGGCATCGGCAGACACTTCAGGCACATCCGCGTTCGCGCGGATTGCCGCATGATGGCCCGCATCCGTCCGCATCCCGAACGAGTCCCGCGATGATTTCGATCCGAACTGCTTCGCCGCGCGCGCCCTTGGCCGCCCTGACCGCCGCCATGTTGCTGGGCCTGAGCCTGGCTCCGGCCTTCGCCGCCGAAGCGGCCGCCACTGCGGCGCCGTCCGCGACCGCGACCGATGAGGCGAGTGCGCGCGACAGCGAAGCCGGCGTGCGTTTCAAGGCGCTGTACACGCGCGAATGGAAATGGCGGCAAGCGCAGTTCGCCGGCGGCGACGACGAAGACGTACAGGGCCAGGCCTCGAGCCGCCTGCCCAAGGTCGACACCGCCACCCAGGCCGAGCGCGAGCGTTATTGGGCGCAGGTGCTGAAGGAACTCGACGCGATCGACAAGACGCAACTGCGCGGCGAAGACCCCGTCAACTACGAGGTGTTCCGCCAGCAGATCCAGAGCCTGCTCGCCAACCAGCGCCTGCGCGGTTGGGAAATGCCGTTCAACAGCGACAGCGCGTTCTGGACCAACCTGGGCTTCACCGCGCGCCGTCCGATCCGCGACGCCGAAGGCTATCGCCGCTACCTCGGGCAACTGCGCGATATCCCGCGGTATTTCGACGAACAGATCGACAACATGCGCGCTGGCCTGGTGCGCGGCTACAGCGTGCCGCGCGTGACCTTGACCGGCCGCGACGCCTCGATCAAGGAAGTGGTCGACGCCAAGCTCGAAGACAACCTGCTCTACACCCCGTTCAAGCAGATGCCGGCGAACATGCCCGCGGCCGAACAGGCGCGCTTGCGCGCCGAAGCCGCCAAGGCGATCGACGAGCAGGTGCTGCCGGCGTATCGCAAGCTGCTGGCCTTCATGCAGGACGAGTACATGAAGCAGGCCCGCACCACGCTGGCGGCCGAGGCCATGCCCGACGGCGAGGCGCTGTACCGGGCCAAGATCCGCGAGTACACCACGCTCGACTTGCCGCCGGCGCAGATCCACAAGATCGGCCTGGAGGAAGTGGCGAAGATCCGCGCGCAGATGGACCAGACCATCGCCAAGACCGATTTCAAGGGCACGTTCCCGGAATTTTTGCATTACCTGCGCACCGATCCGAAGTTCTACCCGAAGACCGGCGACGAGTTGCTGATGCGCGCCTCGTGGCTGGCCAAGCGCGTCGACGGCCAGATCGGCAACTACATCGGCCTGCTGCCGCGCCAGCGTTTCGCGATCCGGCCGGTGCCCTCGGACCTGGCGCCGTTCTACACCGCCGGCCGCGGCGGGCGCGACGTGTACCTGCTAAACACCTACGACCTGCCGTCGCGGCCGCTGTTCAACCTGGCCGCGCTGACCCTGCACGAATCCGCGCCGGGCCATTCCCTGCAGACCTCGCTCGCCGCCGAACACGAAGGCCTGCCGGATTTCCGCCGTTACACCTACATCTCCGCCTATGGCGAAGGTTGGGCCTTGTACTCGGAGAAGCTCGGTATCGAGATGGGCCTGTACGACACGCCCTACGACTACTTCGGCTATCTGACCTATCAGATGTGGCGCGCGAGCCGGCTCGTGGTCGACACCGGCATTCATCACCTCGGCTGGAGCCGCGAGCGTGCCCAGGCCTTCCTGCGCGACAACACCGCGCTCAGCGAGCACGAGATCCAGACCGAAGTCGACCGTTACATCGGTTGGCCGGGACAGGCGCTGTCGTATTACCTCGGCCAGATGAGCATCGAGCGCGCGCGCGCGAAGGCCGAGCAGGCCCTGGGCCAGGACTTCGACATCCGCGCCTTCCACGACGCCATTCTCGCCCTGGGTTCGGTGCCGTTGCCGGTGTTGGAGCAGCGTGCGGATCGTTTCATCGACGAGAGTCGCGCCAAGGCGGCGGCGCAGCGGGCGAAGACCGCCGCTGCGGCGGCTGCGAAGCCCTGATCGGGTCGCCGTATCGACTGGTGACTTGGGCTGCGTCGCTCCTCCTGTGGGAGCGGCGTGAGCCGCGACCAAGGGACAGGCAGGCATCGCGCTGCCGTCGTCGCTGATCGAAGCCGTGAACCGTCGCTGGGTAGGGGCGGCGTCCTACTGGATTTCCTTTGGTCACAAGCCGCGACCGCGCCGGCTTCTAATGCGGCGCCTCCGGCCGTAAGGTACCGAAGCAACACCAATAGCAAAGCTTCCGTCCGCTGACGCGGCCGGGTTACTTTCTTTTGCTGGCCCAAAAGAAAGATAACCAAAGAAAAGGCCTTCCTTGCAAGGGCGCAGGCCACGAGTTCGCAGCGCGCGCCGGGATTTTCCGATAAGACGTCCCTGTCTTATCGGAAAACGCCGCACGTCCTGTGCGGCGCCCTCCGGGTCTCCAGATGTTCTCGCTAGGTTGGAACTGCGCCAAGCTTTCACGGCAACGGCAACGGCAACGGCAACGGCAACGGCAACGGCAACGGCAACGGCAACGGCAACGGCAACGGCAACGGCAACCGAAAACGGTGTGCATTGCGGCGGCTCTTGGGTAGGAGCGGCGCAAGCCGCGACCGCGTCACGACGACAACGGCGCAGCAATCTGGAGGCCGTGCCGTGTTGGTAATGACGTGGCGTGGGGGCGAGGTCGCGACTCACGTCGCTCCTACAGGGGATGGTGTCGTCGTACTTAGCTGTAGCTGTAGCTGTAGCTGTAGCTGTGGCAGTGGCTGTGCGTCGCTTCGCCCTCGCGAAGGCAATGGAAGACCCGAAGGGCGGCGCGCATGGATGCGCGCCGTTTTTCATCGGGACAGGGATGTCCCGTATGAAAAATCCCTGCGTATGCATCGCTCGTGCGGGCCTGTGATTCAAAGAGAAGCAACTTCTTTGGTTACCTTTGACCGAAGGGAATCCAGACGGACTTTTGTTGCTTATGACAAAAGAAAGTAACCCGCCGCTTTAGTGGCGGAAGCTTTTGGCGTTTGATCTTGATCTTGCTTCAGCGGTCCGCCGCGAGACCGAAACGACGCGGTCGCGGCTTGCGCCGCTCCTACCCTTGGTGGCGTCGCTGCCGCAGATCAGCCGAGGCGATGCCGCAGCCGCTCCGCGACGCCTCGCTCAGCGCGCCGTCGGCTCCGGCAACCCCCAGGCCCGCCAATGCTGCGCGTACTGCGCTTGCGGCAACAACACGAACACCGGCTGGGCTTCGGGCTTCAACCACGCCAGCAAGCGATTCATCTCGCCGTCGTCCATCGCGGTGCAGCCGGCGGTGGCTTCGCCCGGGGCTTTCCACAGGTGGGCGAAGATGCAGCTGCCCGCGCCGGCGACGCCGGCGCGGTTGTGTTCGATCACGAAACCTTGGCGATAGCGTTGGTCGCCGCCGGCATGCAAGTCGCGGCGCATCGGTTCGGTGGAGCCGGCGACCGCGGCCTCGCCGACGGTCTTGGCATCGACGATGCGGTTGTACAGGGGCGAGTCGCTGACGTCGATGCAGTAGTCCGACACTGTCATCGCGCTGTAGGGCAGGGCGGTGGCGGCGCGGTCGGCGTAGCCGAAGGCGGTGCCGATGCGGAACAGGCCGGCCGGGGCGCGGCCATCGCCTTCGCGCTTGACCGGGCCGTCGCGCTGCGCCGGATGCAGGCCGAGGCCCCAGGCCGAACCGGAGCGGCCGATCGTCACCTCGGCCGCATCGCCGACGGGGCGCCACTGCTGGCCATTGCGCTCGTAGCGCTGCAGCCGGCCCTGGTTGGCGTCCCAGTCGGCCGTGGTTACGACCAGCAATTGCCCGGCCTGGCTGGTTTCGCCGCCGTAGCGGTCGGTGCCGGTCGTGGCGCAGCCGGCCAGCATCAGGGCCAGTCCCGCCGCGATGAGGCCGGTGCACCGGCGCCGTCCCGAAGCGGGCTTGAACTTGGCCGCGGGCCTGGCAGGAGATGCGGAATCGCGTCCGGACGAGGGCAAACGGAAGGACGGCAGCATGGGCATTCCTCGCGGCGCATCGCGCGGCATCAGGTGTCGAGCATGTCCTGAATGCGTTCGGCGTTGCTGTCGAGCTGGCTGAGCCGGCCCTGGCCGCGTTCGCACAGCAGGATGAAGATCAGGTCGAGCAGGTGCTGCAGCGCCGATTGGTACAGCAGCGGCTCGACGTGGGCGCGCTCGTCGTGGGCCGAGACCAGCAGGGAGAAATCGGCGTGGGCGCGCAGCGGGTTGGGGGTGTGGCGGGTCACCGAGACGACCTTGCCGCCGGCTTCGCCGAAGGTCCGCGCCAGGTGGCACAGCGCGGTCTGCTTGCCGAGCTCGGAGAACACCAGCAGCAGGTCGCTCTGGTTCGCGGTGGCGGTGCTCGCGGTCATCAGCACCGGGTCGAAGTGGTGGACGCTGAGGATGCCGATCATGGCCAGCTTCATCGCCAGGGCGCGGGCCGGGATGCCGTCCTCGCCCAGGCCGATGATGAACACCCGGCGCGCGTCCTGGATCAGCTCGGCGATCGCGTCGATGCGCTCGGCCGGGTTGATCAGCCGGGTTTCCTCCTCGGCGCGGGCCTTGCCGTGCCACAGGCGCTCGGCCAGGGCGGCGTGCGGGTCGGCGTGGACCGATTCGACCGCGTGGGCGTCGTCCTGGCCGTGACCGCGCGCGACCGCCTCGCCGATCGAGTACTTCAGGTCCGGATAGCCCTTGAAGCCGAGCTTCTGGCTGAACTTGACCACGCTCGACTGGCTGATGCCGAGCGCGTTGGCCAGCTGCTGCGAGGAGTAGTCGCGCAACAGGTGCGCGTTCTCGAGCAGGTAATCGGCGATCCGGCGTTCGATCGCCGACATCTGGTCGCGTTCGGAGCGGATCTTGAGCAAGGGCGACATCGGCGGGTCCAGTCCTGTACGGCTAATCCTGTGGCGAAACCGGAGCCGCGGCTCAGACGTCGAGCGGTTCCAGGCCGCGGATCTCGCGGATGCCCAGGCCCGGCGCGTCGGTCACCGTGATCTCCGATTCGTTGAAGATAACTCCCCCGTCGACCGGATTGAATGCGCACAGCGAGGGACCGTCCAGATCCACCTTGGTGATCACATTGGACTTGGCCACCGCCAGGTGGACCGCGGCGGCGACGCTGATGCTGGTCTCGATCATGCAACCGATCATGCATTCGACCCCGTACATGGCGGCGATGTCGGCGATCTGGATGGCCTTGGACAGGCCGCCGGTCTTCATCAGCTTGATGTTGATGATGTCGGCCGCGCGCATCCGGATCAGGTCGATGACCTCGGCCGGGCCGAACACGCTCTCGTCGGCCATGATCGGGGTGTGCACGCGATCTGTGACGTACTTCATGCCGTCGAGGTCCTGCGCCTTGACCGGCTGCTCGACCAGTTCCAGGCGCACGCCGGCGTCTTCCAGGGTCTGCAGGGCATACACCGCCTGTTTGGCGGTCCAGCCCTGGTTGGCGTCCAGACGCAGCAGGGCGCGGCCCTCGACCGCGGCATAGATCGCCTTGACCCGCTCGATGTCGACGCCGATGTCCTTGCCGACCTTGATCTTCAGCGACTCGAAGCCGCGGTCGACCGCGGCGATCGAGTCGGCGACCATCTTCTCGATGTAGTCCACGCTGATGGTGATGTCGGTGGTGATGACCGGGTCGCCGCCGCCGAGCATCTTGTACAGCGGGGCGCCGTAGAGCTGGCCCCACAGGTCGTAGACCGCGATCTCGACCGCGGCCTTGGCGCTGGAATTCTTCTCCAACGCGCCCTGGATCAGGCCGGTGATGCGGTTGAGGTTGGCGATCTCCTCGCCGATCAGGCGCGGCGAGATGAACTTGCGGATCGCCTCGACGATCGAGCCGTGGGTGTCGCCGGTGATCACCGCCGTCGCCGGCGCTTCGCCGTAACCGATGTGGCCGGTGTCGGTGTGGACGGTGACGACGATGTCCTCGACCACGTCGACCGTGCGCAGCGCGGTCTTGAACGGGGTCTTCAGCGGGACCCGCAGCATGCCGAATCGGATGTCGGTGATCTTCATGTGGTCGGTAAGGTCTTGGTTCGTTCGGCGTGTTCGGTGGTTGGGAGGGTGGCGGCGCTCGGCGACGCTACTTCGCAGGGTATCGACGGTGGTGTGAAGTCGGCGGCCCCGGCTTGGGAGAGCATCGCTCTCCGGCGTGGATGGCCTCGCTCATGGACGAATACGTTGAATGCTGGTGATCCGGTCCACGGTCGGCTGCTCGCGGTTGAACAGCAGCGGCACCAACGGGGTCACCGAGACGCCGTTGAGGTGCACGCGCGCCAGCTCGCCGGTGCGGTCGCGGAAGGTGATGCCGGTGGTGTCGTGGATCACGTAGGGCCAGCCGTCCTCGTGGCCGACCACCATCATCACGTGGCCGGGGATGTAGATCAGGTCGCCCACTTCCAGGGTCTTGAGGATCTTCAGGCGGTCCTCGTGGCTGACGTCGTCGGCCAGGTCGATGCGGTTGTAGGCCGGGCTGACCGCCTGGTCGCGAGTATTGCGCGGCAACTGCACGCCGAAGCTGCGGTAGATCTCGGAAACGAAGCCGCTGCAGTCGCGGGTGTTGTAGGAGTGCCCCCAGCCGTAGCGTTCGCCGAGGAACTTGAAGCCCTGGCGGACCAAGTTAGCCTGCGTCAGCGGCAGATAATCCGCGGAAACCTCCGAGGTGCGCGGCAGCAGCGCCGGGGAAAACCGCAGCCGCCCCTCGCCGTCGCGATACGGCAACTCGATCACATGCGAGGCGTAATGGTGTTGGCCGTTGACCGGGCGCTCGGCCGGCCAGTCGGCGAGCAGCGGCACGCGCACGCCCATCTCGAGCTGGACGTCGGACACACCGGGCTGTTCGGGCGCATGCACGGTGCGCGCGGTCGCGCCGGTCACGACCAGATAGGGCGCCTTGCGGGTGTAGGCGAAGATCGGCTTCGCCTCGCCCTCGGCGATGCGGTCTTTCTCGACCCAGGCCGCGTACAGCTCGCTGACCACGAACCAATACTTGCCGTCGAGGCTCTCGTGCACGATCGCCACCGGCGTGCCTGGGAACAGCGCGCTCTCCTGGTAACGGTCGATGTCGGTGTCGCCGCGCGAGGTGAACACGCGCAGCCGGGTCGGGAAGGTGCGCAGGTCGGCGCGGCGCACGACCATGCCGTAGCGCGTGGCCTGTTGCGCCGGGATCGCATCCAGTGCCAGGGCGTCGCCGAGTTGTTGCAAGGTCGGCGCCGGCACTTCTTCGCCGCGCTCGTCGTACAAGGTTTCCTCGCGCGCCTGCGACAGCGCCGCGATCCATTCGCGCACCTGCGCACGTCGCAGTTTTGCCGGCAGATGTTCGATATCGTGCACCGACGGGTCGAGCCGATGCAGGCGCTGGTTCTGCGCGTCGATCGCTTTGCGGTCGAGTATCGTCGTGTCGGGCTGGGCCTGCTGGCGTATCCAGTAGTCCGCGTTCAATTGCCCCTCCTCGATGCCGATCACGCCGGTCGCCGGCGTGCGCGCAGTCTCGCGTGCGAAGGCCGGCGCCGCGCCCAAGGGCACGGCTGCCAACAACGCCGCGATCAACAGCGCGGCGCGGCCGTGGGAATGCTGCGGGTGGCGAATGTCGCTACGCATCGCTTCATGCTCCGGGCGCGCTGGGCCGATCCCGCGCGCCGTCACAGGCCCGATGCCGGTCGTCCGGCACCCACCCGGCTTCGACGAACGCGCGACGTCGGGTCGGTCCGCAGAATACATACTTCCTACAAAAAATAGATAGAGAATAATCTATTGACCGAGTCCGCCCTTCATGTTACACAGCCATGAATCGATGGCCCCCGCGTGGGTGACACCAGGTATGGATCCCGTGACTGACCTGCTGTTTATCGCTCCCCGCGCGAGGGCCATCGTCTTCTTCGCTGGGAGTTGGCGGGCGGCCGTGCTGGCCGCGGCGCTGGCCGTGGCCGCG
>NZ_CP013141.1:3205348-3329734 GCF_001442535.1 Lysobacter antibioticus
TCATTCTCGTCGCCGAGCAGCTGTTGCTGCCACAAGGTGTAGTCGGCGTACTGCACCGGCAGCGGGGCGCGGATCGGCGCGCCGCCGTCGAGGCGCGCGGCATAGGCCTCGGCCAGATCGCGCGCGAGCGGCGCCAGCGAGGCGCCGTCGCCGGCGATGTGGTGCAGCAACAGCAGCAGGGCGTGTTGTTGCGGGCCGAGCCGGACCAGGGTCGCGCGCAGCGGAATCTCGTGGCGCAGGTCGAAAGCGTAGGCGGCGGCGGTGGACAGCGCGTGGGCGAGGCCGGCTTCGTCGCTGTCGATCAGGTCCAAGGTCGGCGCTGCATGATCGAGCACGTGTTGGCTGGGTACTTCGCCGGCCGGGAACACGATGCGCAAGCTTTCGTGGCGCTCGCACAGGTCGGCCAGCGCGGCGCGCAGCGCGTCCACGTTCAGCTCGCCATCCAGGCGCAACGCCAGCGGCATGTTGTAGGTGGCGCTGGGGCCCTCGAACTGGTGCAGGAACCACAGCCGGCGCTGCGCGAACGACAGCGGCAGGGTCTGCGGCCGCGGCATCGGCCGCAAGGCCAGGCGCCGGTGTTGGGCGGGATCGAGCGCGGTGGCGAAGGCCGGCGAACGGTCGGGTGCTCGAACAAAGCGGCGGAATCGACAGCTCGACGTCGAGTTCGGCGCGGATGCGGCTGATCAGGCGGATCGCCAGCAGCGAGTGGCCGCCGAGCACGAAGAAGCTGTCGTCGATGCCGAGCTGGGCGGCGTGCTCGTCGGACAGACCGAGCACTTCGGCGAACAGCGCGCACAGGGTTTGTTCGCGCGGATTGCGCGGGGCGCGTTGGCTGGCCGGGACGAAGTCCGGCGCCGGCAGCGCCTTGCGGTCGAGCTTGCCGTTGGGCAATTGCGGCAGCGCGTCGAGGACCACGATGGCCGTGGGCACCATGTACTCGGGCAGGCGTGCGGCCAAGGTCTCGCGCAGCGCTTCGCGATTCACCTCTGAACTGGAAACCACGTAGGCGACGATCTGCTTCTGCCCCGGCCGGTCCTCGCGCACGATCGCGCTGTTGCGCGGGTAGCCGGCGCGGGCGAGCTCGGCCTCGATCTCGCCGAGTTCGATGCGGAAGCCGCGCAACTTGACCTGATGGTCGACGCGGCCGCGGTGGACGATGCCCCCGTCCTCGCGCCAACTGGCGAGGTCGCCGGAGCGGTACATGCGTTCGCCGGCGACGAAAGGATCGGCGACGAAGCGTTCGGCGCTGAGCGCGGCGCGGCCCAGGTAACCGCGCGCCAGCCCCGGTCCGGCGATGTACAGCTCGCCGGTGACGCCGGCCGGCACCGGCCGCAGCGCGTTGTCGAGCACGTACAAGCGCGTGTTCCAGATCGGCCCGCCGATCGGTATCGGCCCGTCCTCGACCTCGCGGCAGGGCCAGGCGGTGACGCCGATCGAGACCTCGGTCGGGCCGTAGGAATGGTGCAGCGGCCGGCCGATGTGGGCGGCGACGCGGCGATGCAGATCGGCCGACAGCGCTTCGCCGCCGCAGCCGATGCGGCGCAGGCGGGTGCAGGCGGCCGCGCTCGGTTCCTGCACGAACATCTCCAGCATCGAGGCGACGAAGTGCACGGTCGTGACCTGTTCGCGTTGGATCAGGTCAGCGAGATAGGCCGGGTCGCGGTGGCCGTCGGGGCGCGCGACGACCAGACGGGCGCCATGCAGCAGCGGCCAGAACAACTCCCACACCGACACGTCGAAGCTGGTCGGGGTCTTCTGCAGCACCGCGTCGTCGGCCTGCAGGCCGTACTCGCCCTGCATCCAGGCCAGGCGGTTGACGATGCCGCGGTGCGGGATCACCGCGCCTTTCGGCGTGCCGGTCGAGCCGGAGGTGTAGATGACGTAGGCCGGGTGATCGAGGTGCAGCGGGCGCGTGCGTTCGGCGTCGGTTGGCGCGCTGCTCGGGAAACCGTCCAGCGAGGCGACGAAGCCGGCGTCGTCGACGCATAGCAGGCCCTCGTGTGCAGGCAGCCGTTCGACCACATCGCCGCGAGTCAGCACCCGCACTGGCGCGGCGTTGGCGATCATGTGGGCGAGGCGGTCGCTCGGGTAATCGGTGTCGAGCGGCAGATAGGCCGCGCCGCTCTTGAGCACCGCGCACAGGGCGACGACCAGTTCCAGCGAACGCGGCAGGGCCACGCCGACCAGATCCTCCGGGCCGATGCCGTCGGCGATCAGTCGGTGGGCGAGGCGATTGGCGCGCGCGTCGAGTTCGGCGTAGCTGAGGCGCTCGTCTTCGAACACGACGGCGACGGCCTCGGGCGTGCGCGCCGCCTGCGCGCTCACCAGCTCGGCCAAGGTCTGTGCGGGCACCGCGTGTTCGCTCGCATTCCAGTCGCGCAGCACCTGCGTCGCTTCGGCGGCGTCGAGCAGTTCGATGCGGCCGACCGGCTGCTGCGCATCGGCGACGAAGGCTTCCAGCAAACGCTGATAACGGCCGCCCAGGCGCAGCACCTGCTCGCGCGTGAACAAGTCGGGGCGGTAGCTGAGCTTGAGCTGATACGGTTGGCCCGGGATCAGCGCCAGGCCGACCGGGTAATGCGAGGTGTCGCCGCCGTGGTGGCTGTGCAGGGCGATGCGCAGCGCATCGGGCGCGTCGTCCGCATCGTCGCCGACCGGGAAGTTCTCCAGCACCACCAGGGTGTCGAACAACTCGGCGTGCCCGGCCAGGCGCTGGATCTCGGTCAGGCCGAGGTGTTGGTGATCGAGCAGCGCCGATTGCTCGCTCTGCAGGCGTACAAGCAGCTCGCGCACCGATTCGTCCGGCCGCCATTGCAGGCGCAGCGGCAAGGTGTTGATGAACAAGCCGACCATCTGCTCGACGCCGGCCAGCTCCGGCGGGCGCCCCGAGACGGTGGTGCCGAAGGCGACGTCGCGACGATGGGTCAGGCGACCGAGCAACAGCCCCCACGCGGCCTGCACGACGGTGTTGAGGGTCACGCCGAGGCCGCGCGTGAGCCGGGTCAGCGATTGCACCAGCGCGTCGGGCAGGTCGATGCGCAAGGTATCCGGCACCGCCGGCGAGGTGGTCGCCGGGGCGATCCGGCTCGGTTCTTCGAAACCGGCGAAGGCATCGCGCCAGGCGCTGCGCGCCGCGGCGGCGTCGCGCGAGGTCAGCCAGCGCATGTAGTCGCGATAGGGCGTGACCCGCGGCAGCGCCTGCGCGTCGGCGCCGTTGCGGTACAGCGCGAACAACTCCTGCAGCAGGATCGGCGACGACCAACCGTCGAGCAGGATGTGGTGGCTGGTGAACAACAGGTAGTGGCGGGTCGCCGACTCGCGCACCAGCACGAAGCGCAGCAGCGGCGCACGGGTCAGCTCGAAGCGCTGTTGTTGGTCGTCGGCGATGGCTTGCGCCAATGCATCGGCGCGTTCGTCGGCGGGTAAACCATCCAGATCGATTTCACGCCACGGCAGCTCGACTTCGCGCTGGATGACCTGCACCGGCTCCTTGATCTTGTGATGGACGAAGGCCGCACGCAGGCTGGCGTGGCGCCGCAGCAATGCTTGCGCCGCGGCCTGCAGCGCAGAAGCATCGAGCGCGCCGTCGAGCGCGAACACCATCTGCACGACATAGCTGTCCTGCACGTCGTGGTCGTAGAGGGCGTGGAACAGGAAGCCGTGCTGCAACGGCGACAGCGGCAGCAGGTCTTCAATCTGAGAGTTGCGCATAAATCGATTCCAGGAGTTCGATGTCGGACTGGTCGAGCGCGACCATGGGGACGTCCGAAGGGGTCAGGGTCGACGTGTCGGCGGCCGCGGCGAAGTCGGCGATGCGGGCGAGCGCGTCGAACCAGGCCTCGGCGAAAGCACGCACCTCGCTTTCGTCGAGCAGTTCGCCGGCCCAGCTCCAGTTCGCGCACAGGCGGGCGCCGTCGGGGCCGTCCTGGACCAGGGCGTTGAGGTCGATCGCGTGCGGCAGGGGCTGGGCGTCGTCGCTGCCGCCACCGAAGGCGCCGGGATCGTCGGCCACGGTCCATGCCGCACCGTCGACGGCGGTGCCGACCGCGAAGCGGCCGAGGTAGTTGAAGCCGATCGTCGGTGCCGGGAACGCGGCGAGTTCGGGACCGGCCTCGTCGTGCAGATGCCGCAACAGGCCGTAGCCGATGCCCTGGTCGGGCACTTGCCGCAGTTGCTCCTTGACCGACTTGAGCGCGCGCTCAATGGCCTTGCCGCCGGCCATCGCCTCGACCGGGTCGAACTGGGTCGCATCCAGGCGCACCGGGAACAGGCTGGTGAACCAGCCGACGGTGCGCGACAGGTCGGCGTCGTCGATCAGGCCGTCGACGATCGCGGTCTCGCGGCCGTGGCCTTCCAGGTCGAAGCGCAGGCTGTTGGCATCGAGCGCGTCGCCGCGCTCGCGCCGCCAGGCGAACGCGGCCAGCGCGAACCCGGTCAACAGCACGTCGTTGACGCGGCCGTTGATGCGCTCCGGCGCCTGGATCAGCAAGCGCTCGGTCGTGGCGACGTCGAGGTTCAGGCTGAGGCTGCGCAGGCTGGCGTGGGTGTCGCGGCGCGGATCGAGCGGGCGCGCGAACCACGACGGCGAGCCGTCTTCGAGCATAGAACGCCAGAACGGCCGTTCTGCGTTGCGCCGTTGCGCCGCCTCGGGCAGGGCCAGCGCCCATTCGCGTAACGAGGTCGGCACCGGCTCGAGCACGATTGCCTCGACGCCGCGGGCGGCCTGTTCGTAGGCGGACTGCAGGTCGGGCACGAGGATGCGCCAGGACACGCCGTCGACGACCAGGTGATGCAGCATCAACAACAAGCGCGAGCGTTCGCCGTGGTCGAACCAGACCGCCTGCAGCAGGCGTCCGGCCTGCGGGTCGAGGCGTTCCTGCGCGGCCTGGGCCTGGGCGGCGATCTCGGCCTCGCCTGCGGCCGCGTCGAGTCCGTGCAAGGACACCGCGAGTACGCAGTCGTCGGCGCGGATGCGGCCGGGCTCGGCGATCTCCAACTCATGGGTCGGCGACACGCTCAGGCGCAGCGCATCGTGGTGGTCGAGCAGGGCCTGGATCGCATGCAGCAGCGGCGCGGCCTGCAACGTCGGCACCCGCAGCAGCATCGACTGCTGATACTGCTTGAACGGTCCAGCCTGTTCGAACAAATCGCGCAGGATCGGCGTCGCCGGCAACGGCCCGGTCGCGGCCACCGCCGGCAGTCGAACGGCTTGTTCGAGCGTACTGGCGACGGTGGCGAGTGCGCGCACGGTCTGGTGCTGGAACACCTCGCGCGCGCTCAGGCGCAGGCCGGCCTGGCGGGCCCGGCTGACCAACTGGATCGAACTGATGCTGTCGCCGCCGAGGGCGAAGAAGCCGTCGTCGATGCCGACCGCGTCCAGCCCCAGCACTTCGGCGAACAACACCGCCAAACGCTGTTCGAGTTCGCTGCCGGGCGCGGCGCTGACGTCGACCTGCACCTGCGGCGCCGGCAGCGCCTTGCGGTCGAGCTTGCCGTTGGAGGTCAGCGGCAGCGCCGCAACGGCGACGAAGGCGGCCGGCAGCATGTACTCGGGCAGGTGTTCGGCGAGTTCGCGCCGCAGTTGCGCGGCATCGATCTGCGGCGCCACCACATACGCGACCAGTTGACGCTGGCCGGGTCGGTCTTCGCGGGCGATCACCGCATTGCCGGCATAGCCGACTGCGGCCAGGGCGCTTTCTATCTCGCCCGGTTCGATGCGGAAACCCCGGATCTTGAGCTGATGATCGGCGCGACCCAGATGTTCGAGGCGGCCGTCGCGACGCCAGCGCACCAGGTCGCCGGAGCGGTACATGCGTTCGCCGGTGACATAGGGATCGGCGACGAAACGCTCGGCGCTGAGGTCGGGCCGGCCGAGATAACCGCGGGCCAGGCCGGCGCCGCCGATATACAGCTCGCCGGCCACGCCGACCGGCACCGGCTGCAGACGCGCGTCGAGCACGTACAAACGGGTGTTGCGCAGCGCGGTGCCGATGCTGGGGCGGTCGCCTTCCTCGATCTCGTCGATGGCGACATAACTGGCATCGACCGTGCATTCGGTGGGGCCGTAGCAGTTGTAGCCGCGCACCGGGTGTTCGCGCAGCGCCTTCCACTGCGATTCGCCGACGGTTTCGCCGCCGAGCACGACCGTACTCGGGTGAGTGCGGCCTTCGTCGAGCAGGCCGATAGCGCGCAGTTGTTCGAAATGCGCCGGGGTCAGGTCGACCGCGTCGATGCGCCGCTCGGCGATGTAGTCGAGCAGGGCTTCGCCTTCGCGGCGGGTGCTGTCGTCGATCAGGTGCAGTTCCTGGCCGGCGCACAGCCACAGCAGACCTTCCAGCGAGGTGTCAAAGGCGAAGGTCGCGGTCAGGGCGAAGCGGATGCGCGCCTTACCGGAGTGGCGCACGACATCAAGGAACAGACGCTCGCGATGCTCCTCGAACAGGTTGGCGACGCCGGCGTGGGTTACGACCACGCCCTTGGGTTTGCCGGTCGAGCCCGAGGTGTGGATGACGTAGGCCGGATGCAGGGCATGCAGCGGCACGAGGCGATCGGCGTCGGTCGGGTCGTGATCCGGCGCGTCGGACAGGCGTTGCAAGCCCTCGGCATCGTCGAGCCGCCAGGTCGCAAGGCCGACCGCGAGCGTGCCATCGCCGACAAGCGCATCGGCGATGGCGCCGTGGGCGAGCAGCAGGCGCGGCGCGGCTTCGGCGAGCAGTTCGCGTAGACGCGGGCCGAGATGCTCGGTGTCCATCGGCAGATAGGCGGCACCGGCCTTGAGCACGCCGAGCATGGCGACGACGGTGTCGAGCGAACGCGGCAGGGCCAGGGCGATGCGGTCCTCGGCGCCGATGCCGGCCGCGATCAGGCCGTGGGCGATGCGGTTGGCGCGGCGGTTGAGTTCGGTATAGCTCAGCGAGAGCTCGCCGCAGACCGCGGCGATCGCGTCCGGTGTCGCCGCGACCTGATGCTCGAACCACTGCGGCAGCGAGCGCCCGGACGCTGCGCTGCGGGCGCCGTTCCAGCCGACCAGCAGGCATTCGCGTTCGTCGGCGTCGAGCAGTTCGATATCGCCGATGGCGCGGCCGGCGTCGACGGCGACCGCACGCAGCATGCGTTCCAGGTAGGTGCCGATGCGGCGGGCGGTGTCGGCATCGAACAGGTCGACGGCGTACTCGATCATGCCGTGCAGGCCGGCCGCGGCGCCGCGTTCGTCGTGCAGTTCGGTGAAGTCGAAGCTGAGGTCGAACTGGGCGATGTCGAGGTCGAACTCGGCGGGGCGGCTGCGCAGGCCGGGCAGTTCCAGCTCGGCCTGGGCGTGGTTCTGCAAAGACAGCATCACCTGGAACAGCGGGTGATGGGCCATCGAACGCGCCGGCTTGAGCGCATCGACCAGACGCTCGAACGGCAGGTCCTGGTGCTCGTAGGCGGCCAGGTCGGTCTCGCGCACGCGGCCGAGCAGGGCGGCGAAGCTCGGATTACCCAAAGTGTCGTTGCGCAGCACCAGGGTGTTGAGGAACACGCCGACCAGATCGTCGAGCGCGGCGTCGGAGCGGCCGGCGATCGGCGTACCGAGGGCGATATCGTCGCCGGCGCCGAGCCGGCTCAGGGTCGCGGCGAGCGCGGCCTGCAGAACCATGAACACGGTCGCGCCGTGGCGCCCGGCGAGCGCGGCCAGGCGTGCATGCAGGGCGGCGTCGAGCGGCAGCGACAGATGGCCGCCGCGGTAGCTCGAGGTCGGCGGCCGCGGCCGGTCGCTCGGCAACGCGATCAGTTCCGGCAGGCCGGCGAGGGTGCGCTTCCAGTACTCGGTCTGCTGCGCGAGCAGGCTGCCGGCGTCGCTGTCGTCGCCGAGCACCTGGCGTTGCCAGAGGCTGAAGTCGGCGTATTGCACCGGCAGCGGCGACCAGTCCGGGGCGCGGCCGCGCAGACGCGCGGCGTAGGCCTGGGCGAGGTCGCGCGACAGCGGCGCCAGCGAGGCGCCGTCGCCGGCGATGTGGTGCAGCAGCAACAACAGCACGTGGCGTTGTGGGTCGAGCGCGAACAGATGTGCGCGTAAGGGCAGCTCGCGGCTGAGGTCGAAGGCGTGCGCGGCGGCTTGCGACAGGTCGGCGCGCAGGCGTTCGTCGTCGCTGGCCGAGATCGACAGCGGCACTTCGGCCTGGGCCAGCACGCACTGGCTCGGCGTCTCGCTGGCGGCGGTCGCCGGGAACACCGTGCGCAAGCTTTCGTGGCGCGCGACCAGGTCGACCAGCGCGGCGCGCAGGGCGTCGCGGTCGAGTTCGCCGTCCAGGTGCAGGGCCAGCGGGATGTTGTAGGTCGCGCTGGGACCCTCGAACTGATGCAGGAACCACAGCCGTTGCTGGGCGAACGACAGCGGCAAGCGCTGCGGCCGTGTTTGCGCGATCAGCGGCGCACGCCGACCGCCGCCCGAGGGCAGGGCGCGTGCGAGCGCTTCCACGGTCGGCGCATCGAACAGGGTGCGGATCGACAGCTCGACGTCGAAGGTCGCGCGGATGCGGCCGATCAGACGGGTGGCGAGCAGCGAATGGCCGCCGAGGGCGAAGAAGCTGTCGCCGACGCCGACCCGTTCCAGGCCGAGCACTTCCGCATACAGGGCGCACAGGATCGCTTCGGCGGCGTTGCGCGGGCCGCGCGAGGCCGGCTGCGCGGCGAACTCCGGCGCCGGCAAGGCCTTGCGGTCGAGCTTGCTGCCGTTGGCGGTCAGCGGCAGGGCGGGCAGGGCGACGAAAGCCGACGGCACCATGTACTCGGGCAAGCGTTCGCTGAGGCGCCGGCGCAGGCTGTCCTCGTCGATCGCATCGGCGGTGACCAGATAGGCGACCAGCAGCGGATGACCGGCGCGGTCCTCGCGCACGATCACCGCGTTGCCGGCGTGACCGCATTGCGCAAGCGCGGCTTCGATCTCGCCCAGTTCGATGCGGAAACCGCGCAGTTTGATTTGCTGGTCGGCGCGGCCCAGGTAGTCGAGCTGGCCGTCCTCGCGCCAACGGGCGCGGTCGCCGCTGCGGTACATGCGCTCGCCGATCACGAACGGGTCGGCGACGAAACGTTCCGCGCTCAGGCCCGGGCGATCGAGATAACCGCGGGCGAGGCCGGCGCCGGCGATGTACAACTCGCCGGCCACGCCGGCCGGCACCGGACGCAGCATGGCGTCGAGCACGTACAAGCGGGTGTTGGCGATCGGCGTGCCGAGCGGCGGCGCCGCGCCGGCCAGCGAGGCCGGCGACAGCACCCCGCTCATCGCCGCGCAGACGGTGATCTCGGTCGGGCCGTAGGCATTGACCAGGCGCCGCCCGGCCGACCAGGCCGCGGCGACGTGCGGCGGGCAGGCTTCGCCGCCGACGATCAGGGTGCTCGGCCAGCTCTGCGCGGCCGGGTCGAGACTGCTCAGCGCGCTCGGCGGAATCAGGGTGTGGCTGATGCGCTGTTCATCGAGGGTGCGGGCGAGCGCGTCGCCGAGCAGCAAGCCCGGCGGCGGCAGCACCAGTGTCGCGCCGGCGGCGAAACACATCAGCATTTCCATGGCCGCGGCGTCGAAGCTCATCGAGGCGAACTGCAGCACGCGGCTGTCGGCGCCGAGGCCGAAGCGTTCGATCTGGCTGTGGGTGAGGCTCGGGATGCCGGCGTGGGTGACGACCACACCCTTCGGCCGGCCGGTCGAACCCGAGGTATAGATCACGTAGGCCGGATGGCGTGGATCGAGCGCGCGCATGCGCTCGCGGTCGTCCGGGTCATGGCTCGGCGCGTGCACGAGTTCGGCACCGAAGCCGTGATCGTCGTCGATCAGCAGCAACTCGGCGTCGGCGGGCAGGCGCGCCGCGCTGGCACGAGTGGCGATTACTTTGCGCGGGCGAGCATCGGCGAGGGTCCAGGCCAGGCGTTCGGCCGGGTGATCGGCGTCGAGCGGCAGGTAGGCGGCACCGGCCTTGAGGATGCCGAGCACGGCGACCACGGTGTGGAGCGAACGCGGCACCGCGATGGCGATGCGGTCCTCGGGGCCGACGCCGTGCGCGATCAGTGCATGCGCGCAGCGGTTGGCGCGGCGGTTGAGTTCGGCGTAGCTGTACTCGTGGCCGGCGCAGACCACCGCGACCGCCTCGGGCGCGGCGGCGACGCGCTGCTGGAACCACTGCGGCACGGTCCGCACGGGCAGCTCGACTTCGTTGCCGTTCCAGTCGTAGAGCACGCGCCGGCGTTCGCGGTCGTCGAGCAGGTTGAACTGTTCGAGGGCGCGCTGCGGATGCGCGGCGATAGCGTCGAGCAGACGCGACAGGCGCTCGGCCAGGCGCTCGATGCTGAGCGCGTCGAAGCGCGCCGGGTCGTAGTTGAAGCGGAACGACAGGCGCGCGCCCGGCGTGACCAGCAGGCTCAGCGGATAGTGAGTGGCATCGGCGCTGTGGAAGCCGCTGATGCGCAGCTCGCCGAGCGCCGACTCCAGTCCGTTGTGATCGATCGGGTAGTTCTCGAACACGTACAGGCTGTCGAACAGACGCTCGAAGCCGGCCAGGCGCTGCAGCTCGGACAGGTTGAGGTGCTGGTGCTCGATCAGGCCGGCCTGTTGCGCCTGCAGGTGCAGCAGCAGGTCGATGAAGCTCTGGCCGGCCTGCAGGCGCACGCGCGAGGGCACGGTGTTGATGAACAGGCCGATCATCTGGGCGACGTCGCGCAGTTCCGGCGGACGCGCCGAGACCGTCGTGCCGAGGACGATATCGTCGCGGCCGAGCATGCGCCCGAGCAACAGCGCCCAGGCGCCCTGTACCAGGGTGTTCAAGGTCAGGCCATGGCGGCGCGCCAACTGGGCCAGGGTGCGCGACAGCGGTTCGGGCAGGTCGAGGGCGTGGTGCGATTGTTCGCCCGACGCGGCCGGACGCGACGGCAGCAACAGGGTCGGTTCTTCGATGTCGGCGAGGACTTCGCGCCAGGCCTGTTCGGCCGCGGCCGGATCGCGCTGGCCCAGCCACGCAAGGTAGTCGCGGTAGGGTGTGGCGCGCGGCAACTCGGCGCCGCCGTACAGCGCGAACAGCTCCTGCACCAGCACCGGCAGCGACCAGCCGTCGAGCAGGATGTGATGGTTGGTGATCAGCAGGCGGTAGTGAGCATCGTCGAGGCGGGCCAGGGTGAAACGCAGCAAGGGCGCGCGGTCGAGCTCGAAGCGGCGCAAGTGCTCGGTTTCGGCGACTCGTACGGCTTCGGCTTCGCGTTGCGCGGTCGGCACGGTGTCGAGATCGACCCGTCGCCAATCCAGCGGCACTTCGCGCGGAATCAGCTGCACCGGGGTCTGCAGGCCGCGATGGACGAAGGCCGCGCCGAGGTGCGGATGGCGCTGCATCAGCCGGCGTGCGGCGTCGCGCAGGCGCGCTTCGTCGAGCGGGCCGTTCAGATCGAAATGCACCTGCACCACATAGGGATCCGGCCCTTCGTGGTCGTACAGGGCGTGGAACAACAGGCCTTGCTGCAACGGCGTCAGCGGCAGGATGTCGGCGACCGCATGGGCGCCGCCGTGTTCGCGTTCCAGGGTCTCGATGGTGGTCTGGTCGAGCGCGACCAGCGGCAGATCGGACGGGGTCAGGCCGCCGGCGTCCTCGCGTTCGAGCAGCGAGGCCAGCGCCCGCAGAGCGCGCGCATAGGTTTCGGCAAGGTCGACGATCTGGGCGCGGTCGAACAAGGCCCGCGGCCACGACCAGGTGGCGACGAACTCGGGGCCGTCGGCGCGGTCCTGGGTGAGCGCGTTGAGTTCGATCGCGTGGGCGATCGGCATCGCATCGCCGCCGTTGTTGGCGACTTCTTCCTCGGCCTGTTCCCAGTCGCGGGTTTCCGACACGCCGAAGCGGCCGAGGTAGTTGAAGCTGATCTGCGCTGCCGGCTGCGCGGCGAGCAGCGCGCCGGTGTCGGCGTTGAGATGACGCAACAGACCGTAGCCGAGGCCGTGGTCGGGCACCGCGCGCAATTGCTCCTTGACCCGCTTGAGCAAGCGTTCGAGCTCACCGTCGCCGGCGAAGGCGCGCTCCAGGTCGATCTCGTCGAGCGACAGGCGCAGCGGATACAGGCTGGTGAACCAGCCGACCGTGCGCGACAGGTCGAGCCCGTTGCGATCGCTCTCGCGGCCGTGCCCCTCCAGGTCGAGCAGCAGCGCGTCGACCGCGGCGCCGGTGTGGCGGCGGCGCCAATCGCTCACGGCGAGGGCGAAGCCGCTCAGCAGCACGTCGTTGATGCGGGCGTGGAAGCGCGCCGGCAACGCGGTCAGCAGGGCCGCGGTGACCTCACTCGGCAGGCTCAGGCTGAAGTGCTCGCTGTTGGCGCCGGTGTCGCGTGCGGGATCGAGCGCGACCGGCGACAGCGGCGGGTCGGACCCATCGGTCGTTGCCGACCAGTGCGCCAGCTCGGCCAAGCGCTGCGGCGAGTGGGCGTCGTCGAACAACTGTTGCGACCAAGCGCGCAGCGAATGGCTGCGCGGTGCGAACACCGGCGCCCGGCCGGCGCGGATCGCTTCGACCGCGTCGCGCAGGTCCGGGATCAGGATGCGCCAAGACACGCCGTCGACGGCGAGGTGGTGGATCGTCAACAGCAGGCGGCCGCCATCGCTGCCGGCGTCGAACCAGACCGCACGCAGCAGGTCGCCGCGCTGGCACGACAAGGCCTGGGCCGATTCGGCCGCGGCCGCGTCGATGCGGGCCTTCAGCGCCGCGCTATCGAGGCCGGTGACATCGATGCGCCGCAGGCAGGCCGCGGCGTCGACGCTGCCGGGTTCGGGCACTCGCAGGCGCCAGGCCTCGGCGTCGTCGCGGTCCAGGCGCAGGCGCAGGGCATCGTGGTGATCGAACAGGGCCGCCAGCGCCTCGCGCAGCTCGGCTTCGGCCAGACCGGCCGGCACCCGCAGCAGCACCGATTGGTTGAAGCCGTCGAGCGCGACCTCGCGGTCGAGGAACCAGCGCAGGATCGGCAATGCCGGCAACTCGCCGAGCGGCTCATCGAGCAGCGCCGGTGCGGCTTCGTCGGCATCGCGCGCGACCAGGGCCAGGGCGGCGACGCTCTGATGCTGGAACACGTCGCGCGGCGTGATCAGCAGACCGGTCTTGCGCGCCTGGCTGACCAACTGGATGGAGATGATGCTGTCGCCGCCGAGATCGAAGAAGCTGTCGTCGATGCTGACCCGCGGCAGGCCGAGTACTTGCGCATACAGCTCGGCGAGGACCTGCTCGCGGTCGTTGCGCGCGGCGCGGTGGTGGGTCGGGGTGAAATCGGGCGCCGGCAGTGCTTTGCGGTCGATCTTGCCGTTCGGGGTCAGCGGCATCGACGGCAGCAACACCATCACCGGCTGCATATAGTCCGGCAGCTGCGCGGCGACGTGGCGGCGCAGATCGCTGAACTGATCGAAGCTGGCCGGGTTGTTGGTGCAGGCGGCGAGTTCGCGCGGCGCGCTCGCCAGGTACAAGTCGGTCCATACGGCGGGCGTCGCGGCCTCGTCGGCGTCCTGATGACGCACGAACAGCAGGTCGAGCCCGTCGCCGATGGCGCCGCCGGACCAGGTCGTCGCGACCCGATAGCCGAGTCGCCGGCCGAGTTGCACCAGCGCTTCGCTGCCGGCCTCGATGGCGCTGCCGGCGGCGATCAGCTGCGCACGCACCTCGGCGATGGCGCTGCCGCAGGCCAGGGCCTGCAGCGCGTCCAGTTCGGGTTGCAGATGGGCATTGGGCACGCCGCGCAGGCGCAGGCCGGCCGGCTGATCATCGAGCAGATGGGTGGCGACGGCATCGAAGCCAGCGAAATCCGCGCCCCAGGCGCGCACCGGCAAGGACGCCAGCGAGCGCAGCGGCAGCGGGCCCTTGCGCAGCACCACTTCATAACGGTGGCGGCTGAGCTCGTTGCCGTAGGCGCTGCGCTTGGTCTGGATGTCGACCGCGGCGATGCCGTCCAGGCGCTGCGGCAGCTGGCTGAAGAACTCCGGCGCGACCAGCAGCTCCTTCTCGGCCAGCAGGATCTGTTCGACGCGTCGCTGCAGGGTCGCCGCGTCGGTGTCGGCATCGGCCTGGTGCAACTGGATCGCGGTGGCGAAGCTGCGCTGCAGGTGCAGGTTGCGCACGTCGCCGAGGAACAGCGCGCCTCCCGGCGTCAACAGCTGCATCGCCTGGCGGATCACTTCGAGCAGGTAGTCGCCGTTCGGGAAGTACTGCAGCACCGAGTTGATGACGATGGTGTCGAAGCGACCGTCCTGGCTGTCGCTCGCCAGACTGTCGCCGAGGCCGTGCATCTCGTGCGCCGGCCGCGCATGCAGTTCGATTTTGCCGGCCAGTTGCGCTTGCCCGGCGATCTCGCCGCGCAGGCGCTCGATGGTCGCCGACGACAGGTCGGTGCCATGGTAGGCCTCGACGTGCGGCGCCACCTGCGACAGGATCAGGCCGCTGCCGACGCCGATTTCGAGCACCCGTCGCGGCTGCAGTTCGAGGATGCGCTCGACCGTGGCCGCGCGCCATTCGCGCATCTGTTCCAGGGCGATCCCGGAGCCGTCGTAGCTGCTGTTCCAGCCGTGGAAGTTTTCGCCGAACTCGACCGCCTGCGGCGGTTCTTCGCCGTACAGGGTTTCGTAGATGGTTTCCCACTCGCCGATCAGGCGCGATTCCTGGCCCTGGTCGCGGTCGGCGTCGCGCTCGTGTTCGAGCACGACATAGGCGACCAGTTGCTTGTGGCCCGGCACGTCTTCGCGCGCGATCACGATCGATTGCGCGACCGCGGCGTGGCGCTGCAGCACCTGCTCGATCTCGCCGAGTTCGATGCGGAAGCCGCGCAGCTTGACCTGATGATCGACCCGGCCGATGAATTCGAGTTGGCCGTCGTCGCGCCAGCGCGCCAGATCGCCGCTGCGGTACATGCGCTGACCGGCGAGGTAGGGATCGGCGACGAAGCGCTCGGCGCTGAGTGCGGGGCGATGCAGATAGCCGCGCGCCAGGCCCTTGCCGGCCAGGTACAACTCGCCGGGCACGCCGACCGGCACCGGCTGCAGGCCGGCATCGAGCAGGTAGACGCGGCTGCCGAGGATCGGCGTGCCGATCGGCGGCACCGACGCGCCCGCCAGCGGCGCGCTCATGGTCGCGCACACCGTGGTCTCGGTCGGGCCGTAGGCATTGGTCATGCGCCGGCCCTGCGACCAGGTCTTGACCAGCTGCGGCGCGGTGGCTTCGCCGGCGACGATCAGGTCGCTGCAGCTCGCGAGCGCGTCGGCGCCGAGCACCGACAGCGCGGCCGGCGGCAAGGTCGCATGGGTGACGCGATGGCGTTGCATGGTCTCGACCAGAGCCTCGCCCGGCAGCAGCCGTTCGGCCTCGGCGACGACCAGGGCCGCGCCCGACAACAGCGCCATGCACAGTTCCCAGAACGCCGCATCGAAACTCAACGAGGCGAACTGCAGCACGCGCGAGCCGGGGCCGACCTCGAAGGCGGCGATCTGGCTGGCCAGCAGGCTCGGCACGCCGGCGTGGGTGACGACCACGCCCTTGGGGCGTCCGGTCGAACCGGAGGTGTAGATGACGTAGGCGGCATCGGCCGGCGACGCGGCGGCGAGCCGCGGTGCGTCGGTCGCTTGCGCGGCGAGGCTCTGCAAGGTCTCCGGCAGATCCAGCAGCCAGGTCGGCACGCCGTGTTCGGGCAGGCGCGCTTCGATCTCGCGCCGGCTGATCAATCGCGCCGGTTTCGCGTCGGCCAGCATGTAGGCCAGGCGTTCCGGCGGATAGTCCGGGTCCAGCGGCAGATAGGCCGCGCCGGCTTTGAGGATGCCAAGCACCGCGACGACCATTTCCGGCGAACGCGGCAGGGCGATGGCGACACGGTCCTCGCGGCCGATGCCCAGGGCGATCAGCGCATGCGCATAGCGGTTGGCGCGGCGGTCGAGTTCGCCATAGCTCAGGCAGGCGTCGCCGAACAGCAAGGCCGGTGCGTCCGGATCGCGAGCGACCTGGCGCTCGAACAAGGCCGGAATGGTAGCGTCGGCGATGGCCTCGCTCGGGCCGCTGAGCGCGGTGCGGTCCGCGTCGCCGAGCAGGCGCTCGCGTTCGTCGCGATCGAGCAGGTCGATCGCGGCGATGCTGCGTCGCGGGTCGCGGGCAGCGGCATCGAGCAGGCGCAGCAGTCGCTGCCACAGACGCTCGACCGAGGCTTCGTCGAACAGATCGGTGGCGTATTCGATGACGCCGTCGAGACCGGCCGGCACGCCGTCGGCGGCGAGGCGTTCGCCGAGATTGAAGAACAGATCGAACTTGGCGCTGCGGAAGTCGGCGCTATGCATCGACACGGTCAGGCCGGGCAGGCGCAGCTCGGCTTCGCTGACGTTCTGCAGGACCATGCCGACCTGGAACAGCGCATGGTGCGAGGTCGAGCGGGTCGGGTTGAGCAGCTCCACCAAGCGCTCGAACGGCGCGTCCTGGTGGGTGTAGGCGGCCAGCGCGGTGGCGCGGACCCGGCCGAGCAGGGTCTCGAAGCTCGGCTGCCCGGACAGATCGGCGCGCAGCACCAGGGTGTTGACGAAGAAGCCGACCAGATCGTCGAGGGCCTGGTCGTTGCGTCCGGCGATGGCGCTGCCGAGGGCGATGTCGTCGCCGGCGCCGAGTCGGTGCAGCAGCGCGGCGAGGCCGGCCTGCAACACCATGAACAAGCTGGCTTCGTGGCGATGGGCCAGGTCGAGCAAGCGCGCATGCAGCTCCGGATCGATGCTCAGCGCCCATTGCCGGCCGCGATAGCTGGCGACCAGCGGACGTGGGCGGTCGGTCGGCAGCTCGATGCGTTCGGGCAGGTCGGCCAGTTGCGCCTTCCAGTAGCCGAATTGCTGCGAGATCAGGCTGTCCGGGTCCTGCTCGCTGCCGAGCAGGCGCTGCTGCCACAGGGTGTAGTCGGCGTACTGCACCGGCAACGGCGCCCAGGTCGGCGTATGCCCCCGCAGACGCGCGGCATAGGCCTGGCCGAGGTCGCGCGCCAGCGGCGCCAGCGACGAACCGTCGCCGGCGATGTGATGCAGCACAACCAGCAGTACGTGATCTTGCTCGCTCAGACGGAACAGGCTGCTGCGCAGCGGCGTCTCGTGGGCGAGATCGAACACGTGCATGGCGTCGGCATGCAGCAGCTCCGCCAGGGTGTCGGCACTGGCTTCGACCAGCGACCAGTGCGGAGCGCTTTCGGCGATCGTCAGCACTTGCTGGTAAGGCGTGCCGTCGGCTTCCGGGAAGATCGTGCGCAGGCTTTCGTGGCGTGCGACCACGTCGCCGAGCGCGGCGCGCAGTGCCTCCAGATCCAGCCGTCCCGACAAGCGCAGCGGCATCGGGATGTTGTAGGCGGCGCCACTGTCGCCGGTGCCTGCCTCGCTGTTGCGGGCATGTTGTTCGAATTTCTGGATGAACCACAGGCGGCGCTGCGCATACGACAACGGCAGCAGCGCCGGACGCGCCTGCGGGCGCAGCGCCGGGCGGGCCAGCTCGGCCTGCGGCAAACGCGCGGCGAGGCTCGCCACGGTCGGCGCCTCGAACAGGGCACGCAAGGGCAGTTCGATGCCGAGTGCGGCGCGGATCCGGCTGACCAGGCGGGTGGCGAGCAGCGAGTGGCCGCCGAGGGTGAAGAAATGATCGTCGAGGCCGACCCGTTCGACCCCGAGCACCTCGCCGAACAGCTCGCACAGCAGACTTTGTTGCGGCGTCTGCGGAGCGCGATAGGCGTCCGCGGCGCGGTCGCCTTCGCCCGGCTCCGGCAGGGCCTTGCGGTCGATCTTGCCGTTCGGCGTCAGCGGTAGCGCGTCCAGGGCGACGAAGGCCGAGGGCAGCATGTACTCGGGCAAGCGTTCGGCGAGTGCCTGGCGCAGCGCGGCGCCGTCGAGGCCGTCGGCGACGACATAGGCGACCAGCCGTTTGAGGCCGTTGCGGTCATCGCGCGCGACCACGACGTTACGGGCGTGACCGAGCTGGGCCAGCGCCGCCTCGACTTCGCCGAGTTCGATGCGGAAGCCGCGGATCTTGACCTGATGGTCGACCCGTCCCAGGAAATCCAGGCGGCCGTCGAAGCCCCAGCGCGCCAGATCGCCGGTGCGGTACATGCGTTCGCCGCGTTGGAACGGATCGGCGACGAAGCGCTCGGCGCTCAGCGAGGGGCGGCGGAAGTAACCGCGCGCCAGGCCGTCGCCGGCCAGGTATAACTCGCCGGCGACGCCGCTCGGCACCGGCCGCAAGTTTCCATCGAGAACATAGACACGGGTGTTGTCGATCGGCGCGCCGATCCTCACCGGCTCGCCGGTGACGACGCGGCTGGCGAGCGACCAGACCGTGGTCTCGGTGGGGCCGTACAGGTTCCACAGCGCCGCGGCATCGGCGGCGAGGTAGTCGGCGAGCTCTGCCGGCAGCGCTTCGCCGCCGCACAACACGCGCAGGTCGGCAGCCGGCTTCCACGACGCGGCGCGCAGCATCTGCCAGGTCGCCGGGGTGGCCTGGATCGCGCTCGGCGCGATCGCGGCGATGTGCTCACGCAGGCGCTCGCCGTCGGTGGCGATCTCGCGCGGCGCGATATGCAACTCGGCGCCGCACAGCAAGGGCAGGTACAACTCGAGCCCGGCGATATCGAACGAGATCGGGGTCAGCGCCAGCAGGCGGTCGCCGGCGTCGAGGCCCGGCTCGCGCCGCATCGCGCACAGGAAGTTCTCGAGCGCGCGGTGTTCGATCGCCACGCCCTTGGGGCGGCCGGTCGAACCCGAGGTGTAGATGACGTAGGCGGGGTGACGCGGATGCAGGGCGCGCACGCGTTCGTGCTGGCGCGGGCCGTGCGCCGGGGCGTCGGTGAGACGCTCGCGCAGATCGGCGGCGTCGAGCGACCAGCGCACGGCGACCTCGACGCCGGCGAGCCCGGCCAGCGTATCGGCATCGCCGATCAGGCAGGCCGGACCTGCGTCTTCGACCATGTAGGCCAAGCGTTCGGCCGGATAATCCGGATCCAGCGGCAGATAGGCGGCGCCAGCCTTGAGCGTGGCCAGCAAGGCCACCAGCATGTCGAGTGAACGCGGCAGCGCGATCGCGACGATGTCTTCGGGGCCGATGCCTTGCGCGATCAACAGGTGGGCGAGGCGGTTGGCGCGCGCGTCGAGTTCGGCGTAACTGAGGCGAGCCCCGGCGCAGACCGCAGCGGTCGCATCGGGCGTGCGTTCGACTTGGGCCTCGAACAGTGCGGGCAGGGTCAGGCCGGGCTGGCTGCGTGCGGTGGCATTGGCCTCGACCAGCAAGCGCCGTTGCTCGGCGTCGTCGAGCAGCTCGATGCGGTCCAGGGGCAGCGAGGGATCGGCGGCGACCGCGGCCAACACGCGCAACAGGCGCTGGGCCAGTGCTTGCGCGCCGTCTTCGTCGAACAGATCGAGGGCGTATTCGAGGGTGCCCTCGATGCCGGCCGGGGCGCCGTCGGCATCGACACGTTCGTTGAAATCGAAGCTCAGGTCGAACTTCGACGAGGCCAGCGCCATGGGCTGCGGCGTGCAATGCAGGCCGGCCAGTGCCGCTTGCGGCGGCGGGTTGTTCTGCAGCACCAGCATCACCTGGAACAGCGGGTGATGGGCCAGCGAGCGCAGCGGGTTCAGCGCTTCGACCAGTTGCTCGAACGGCAGGTCCTGGTGCTCGTAGGCGGCCAGGGCGGCGTCGCGCACGCGTTCGAGCAACTGCTCGAAGGCCGGGTTGCCGGAGGTGTCGGTGCGCAGCACCAGGGTGTTGAGGAACAGGCCGACCAAACGGTCGAGCGCGGCATCGGTACGGCCCGCGACCGGGCTGCCGATCGGGATGTCGGTGCCGGCGCCGAGGCGGGTCAACATCGTCGCCAGCGCCGATTGCAGCACCATGAACAAGGTCGCGCCGCCGCGCTGGGCGAGCGTGGCGAGGCGGCGATGCAGATCGGCCGGAATCGTCAGCGACAGCGATGCGCCGCGGTAGCTCGCGAGCTGCGGACGCGGGCGCTGGCTCGGCAGACTCAGCTGGTCGGGCAGGGCGGCGAGACGGCGAGTCCACCAGGCGAGCTGGCGCGCATACACGCTGTCGTCGTCGGTGCTGCCCGAGGCCGGGCCGGCGCCGAGCACGCGCCGTTGCCACAGGCTGTAATCGGCGTACTGCACTGGCAGCG
Organism: Lysobacter antibioticus; assembly: GCF_001442535.1. Lineage (NCBI taxonomy): Bacteria > Pseudomonadati > Pseudomonadota > Gammaproteobacteria > Lysobacterales > Lysobacteraceae > Lysobacter > Lysobacter antibioticus. Next base: position 3,225,491 of record NZ_CP013141.1, read on the forward strand.
GCGCCCAGGCCGGTGCGAGCCCCTGCAGACGTGCGGCATAGGCTTCGGCCAGGTCCTCGCTGAGCGGCACCAGCGAGGCGCCGTCGGCGGCGATGTGGTGCAGCAACAGCAGCAGCACGTGCTCCTGCGCGCCGAGTTTGAACAGACTCGCGCGCAACGGAATCTCGTGTTCGAGATCGAAGGCGTAGGCCGCGGCTGCGCTCAGACGTTCGGGCAGATCCGCTTGCGTGCAGTCGAACGCGTGCAGGTCGATCGCGACCTCGGCCAGAACCTGCTGCTGCGGCGTGTCGCCCCCCGGGAACACGGTGCGCAGGCTCTCGTGGCGCTCGACCAGGTCGGCGATCGCTGCACGCAACGCAGTGGCGTCCAACTGGCCGTGTAGGCGCAGCGCCAGCGGCAGGTTGTACAGGGCGCTGGCGCCTTCGTACTGATGCAGGAACCACAGGCGCTGCTGGGCGAACGACAGCGGCAGCGGTTGCGGACGCTCCTGCACCGACAGCGGCAGGCGTGCGCGCCCGCCTTCGCCGAGGCGGCGGGCGAACGCTTCCACGCTCGGCGCCTCGAACAGGGCGCGGATCGGCAGTTCGACGTCGAAGGTGGCGCGGACCCGGCCGATCAGGCGCGTGGCCAGCAGCGAATGCCCGCCGAGGGCGAAGAAGCTGTCGTCGATGCCGACGCGCTCGCGTCCCAGCACCTGCGCGAACAGCGCGCACAGCAGGGCCTCGGTGGCGTCGCGCGGCCCGCGCGAATGCGCATGCGGTGCGTAGTCCGGCGCCGGCAGGGCCTTGCGGTCGAGCTTGCCGTTCGGCGACAACGGCAGGGCGTCCAGGCGCACGAAGGCGCTCGGCAGCATGTACTCGGGCAGGCGCGCGCCCAGGCCTTGGCGCAGCGCTTCGACGTCGATCGATTCGGCCGCGACATAGGCGACCAGTTGTTTGTCGCCGGGCCGGTCCTCGCGCGCGATCACCGCGTGCTGGGCGCAACCGAGCTGGGCCAGCACCGCCTCGATCTCGCCGAGTTCGATGCGCAGGCCGCGCAGCTTGACCTGATGGTCGACGCGGCCGAGATATTCGACCTGGCCGTCCGCGCGCCAGCGCGCCAGATCGCCGGTGCGGTACAGGCGCGAGCCGTCGGCCGCATGCGGGTCGGCGACGAAGCGTTCGGCGGTGAGCGCCGGATTGCACAGATAACCACGGGCAAGGCCCACGCCGGCCAGGTACAGCTCGCCGGCGACGCCGATCGGCACCGGGCGCAGCGCGGCATCGAGCACGTACAGGCGGGTGTTCCAGATCGGCGCGCCGATCGGCACCTGGGCGCCGGTCTCGTCGTCGCGGCAAGCCCAGGCGCTGACGTCGACCGCGGCTTCGGTCGGTCCGTAGAGGTTGTGCAGCGGCCGCGCCAGCTGCTCGCGCACGCGATTGCGCAATTCGCCCGACAAAGCTTCGCCGCTGCACAGGACGCGGCGCAGGCTGGCGCACAGGGCCGCGCCGTCGGTGCCGCGCATGCTCAACTCGGACAGGAACACGTCGAGCATCGACGGCACGAAGTGCAGGGTGGTGATCGATTCGCGTTCGATCAGTTCGGCCAGGTAGGCCGGGTCGCGATGGCCGTCGGGACGGGCGACCACCAGACGCGCGCCTTCCAGCAGCGGCCAGAAGAACTCCCACACCGACACGTCGAAGCTCGACGGGGTCTTCTGCAGCACCGCGTCGTCGCCGCGCAAGCCGTACTCGGCTTGCATCCAGGCCAGGCGGTTGACGATGCCGCGGTGCGAATTGATCACGCCCTTGGGGCGTCCGGTCGAGCCGGAGGTGTAAATCACGTAGGCCGGGTGGTCGAGCTCGAGCGGACGGACGCGTTCGGCATCGGTCGGGGCGCGGTCGCTGGCCTGGGCCAGGGCGGCGAGCAGCCCGGCATCGTCGAGCGACAGCAACGTGGCCTGCGCCGGCAGTTTGGCGGCGACGTCCGAGCGCGTCAGTACGCGCACCGGCGCGGCGTGGTCGATCATGTAGGCCAAGCGCTCGGCCGGATAATCGGTATCCAGCGGCAAATAGGCCGCGCCGGTCTTGCTGACCGCGTACAGGGCGACGATCAGTTCGAACGAACGCGGCAGGGCCACGCCGACGATGCTCTCCGGGCCGATGCCGTCGGCGATCAGGCGGTGGGCGAGGCGGTTGGCGCGGGCATCGAGTTCGGCATAGCTCAGGCGCTCGCCTTCGAACACCACGGCGACGGCATCGGGCGTGCGCGCGACTTGTCGTTCGAATAGGGTCGGCAGCGGCAGTGCCGGGAAGGCATGGGCGGTGTCGTTCCACTGCTGCAGGACTTGCCGGCGTTCCTCGCTCGGCAACAGCTCGATGGCGCCGACCCGCGCCTGCGGATCGCCGGCCAGCGCGTCGAGCGCGAGCAGGCAGCGCGAGGCGATGCGGTCGATCTCGGCCGCGTCGAACACATCGGGGCGGTAACTCAGCTTGAGCGCGAGTTCGCGCCCGGGCACGGCGACCAGGCCGAGCGGGTAGTGCGAGGCATCGCCGCCGCGGTGGCCGTGGAAACGCGCGCTCAGTTGCGGGCCGACTTCGAGTGTGCCGGTGGCGTCGGCGCCGATCGGGAAGTTCTCGAACACCACCAGGGTGTCGAACAGTTCGGTATGCCCGGCCGATTGCTGGATCTGCGTCAGGCTGAGGTGTTGGTGATCGAGCAGCGCCGATTGCTCCTGTTGCAGGCGCTGCAACAAGGCGCCGACGGTTTCGTCGCGCTGCAACCGCAGGCGCAGCGGCAAGGTATTGATGAACAGACCGATCATGTCCTCGATGCCGGCCAGCTCGGGCGGGCGTCCGGACACGGTGGCGCCGAACACCACGTCGTCGCGGTGGGCGAGCTGCGCCAGTACCAGGCCCCAGGCGGCCTGGACGAAGCTGGCCAGGGTCACGCCGAGCTTGCGCGACTGCGCTTCCAGGCGCGCGGTGAGCGCGGCATCGGCGAGGTAGCGGCGCACTTCCGGTGCGACCGGGGTGGCGGTCGTGGCCGTGGCGACGCGGGTCGGCTCGTCGAAGCCGGTGAACGCCGCGCGCCATGCCTCGCGTGCGCCAGCAGCATCGCGGCCGGCGAGCCAGCGCAGGTAGTCGCGGTACGGCGTGGGCCGCGGCAGCGCGGCTTCGGCGCCGTCGCGATACAGCGCGAACAGCTCGCGCATCAGGATCGGCGAGGACCAGCCGTCGAGCAGCAGATGGTGGCTGGTGAACGCCAGCAGGTGGCGGTCGCGGGCGCAACGCAGCAGGGTGAAGCGCAGCAGCGGCGACTGCGCCGGGTCGAAATGGCGCTGCGCGTCGTCGGCCAGCAGCCGTTCGAGTTCGCTGTCGCGGCGTTCCGCGGTCAACGGGGTCAGGTCGATCACTTCCCACGGCAGCAAGCTGTCGCGCGGGATCAACTGCAAGGGCTGGTCTAGACCGTCGTGGACGAAGGCCGCACGCAGATGCGGATGACGGGCGAGCAGATCGCGTGCGGCGCGTTCCAGGCGATCGCCGTCGAGGGTGCCGTCGAGCTCGAACACCATCTGGGTGAGATAGGCGTCGGGCGCGGAGCGGTCGTACAAGGTGTGGAACAGCAGGCCTTGTTGCAACGGCGACAGCGGCAGCACCTCGGCCAGGGCCTGGCTCGATTCCAGGCGTTCGATCGTGTCCTGATCCAGCGCTACCAGTTCCAGATCCGACGGCGTGAGCCGGCGCAGGTCGCTGCCGGCGGCGTGCTCGGCGATCGCGCGCAGCGCCGCGAACCAATGCTCCGCCAAGGCCTCGACTTCGTCTTGCCGCAGCAGCTCGCCGGCCCAGCTCCAGTTCGCGCACAGTTCCGGGCCGTGTTCGCCCGCCAGGGTCAGGGCATTAAGTTCGAGCGCATGCGCGAGCGGCATCGCCGCATCGCCGCCGCTGCCGAGTGCGAGATCCGGGTCGGCTGCGCTCCACAGGCCATCGGCGTTGGAGTCGAGATCGAAACGGCCCAGATAGTTGAACCCGACCTGCGGCGACGGCCAACCGGCCAAGGCGTAGCGGCCCTCGTCGTCGAGATGACGCAACAGGCCGTAGCCGATGCCGTTGTCCGGCAGCGCACGCAGCTGTTCCTTGATCGACTTGAGCGTGCGTTCCAGCGGCTTGCCGCCGCGCAATGCGGCCTCGGCGCCGCCTTCGGGCAGGCGCAGGCGCAGCGGGAACAGGCTGGTGAACCAGCCGACCGTGCGCGACAGATCGGCGCCGTCGAGCAGGCCGGCTTCGCGGCCGTGGCCTTCCAGGTCGAACAGCACCGAAGCGTCGTCGCGGTTGCCGTGGTCCGCACCGCGCCAGGCCGACAGGGCCAGCGCGAATGCGCTCAGCAGGACGTCGTTGATGCGGCCCTGGATCAGCTCGGGCGCGCGGGTCAGCAGCAGACGTGTGCTGTCGCTCTCCAGGCGCAGACTCAGGCTGCGCTGGCTGGCCAGGGTGTCGCGTTGCGGGTCGAGCGGACGTGCCGCGACCGCGCCGGCATCGCCGTCGAGCATGGCGCGCCAGAACGGCAGCTCCGCGCGCCGCTGTGCGGCGAGCTGCGGCAAGGCCAGGGCCCATTGACGCAACGAGGTCGGCACCGGCGGCAACTGCACGGGAGCCGTCTCGGCGCAGGCCTCCCAGGCCGCGCGCAGGTCGGGCACCAGGATGCGCCAGGACACGCCGTCGACGGCGAGGTGGTGGATGGTCAAGAGCAGACGCGACTGTTCACCGCCGTCGAACCAGACCGCCTGCAGGATGCGGCCTTCGCGCGGATCGAGCCGGGCCTGCGCGGCCTGGGCCTCGGCTTCGATGAGCCGCTTGCGCGCGGCTGCGTCGAAGCCTTCGATATCGATATCGACCCGTCGCAGCGAATCCCGCGCTTGCACACTGCCGGCGGCGCCGATGTGCAGGGCCCGGCCGGCATCGACGCGCAGACGCAGGGCATCGTGATGATCGATCAGGCTCTGCAGGGCCGCCAGCAAGGGCGCCTCGCGCAGCGCCGGCACGCGCAGCAGCATCGACTGCTGGAACTGCCCGAACGGGCCGTCCTGCTCGAACAGATCGCGCACGATCGGCGTCGCCGGCAGCTCGCCGAGCGGATCGACCGTGGGCAATCCCGGGGCCGTGGCCGGATCGAGCGCGGTCGCGACCGCCGCCAGCGAACGCACGCTCTGGTGCTGGAACACGTCGCGGGCGCTGAGGCGCAGGCCGGCCTGACGGGCGCGGCCCACCAACTGGATCGAACTGATGCTGTCGCCGCCGAGGGCGAAGAAGCCGTCGTCGACGCCGACCTCGGCCAGGCCCAGTACCTGCGCGAACAAGCCCGCGAGCAAACGTTCCTGCGCCGATTCCGGCGCCGCGCCGCGCACCGCCTCGACGCTCGGCGCCGGCAGGGCGCGCCGATCGAGTTTGCCGTTGCGGGTCAGCGGCAGGGCATCCAGCGCGACCAGCGCGGCCGGGCGCAGATAATCGGGCAGGCGTTCGCCCAGTTGCCGCAGTACGGCCCGGGTGTCGATGGCGTCGCCGACCACGTAGGCGACCAGGCGTTTGTGGCCGGGACGGTCCTCGCGCGCGATCACCGCATTCTCGGCGTAACCGAGCGCAGCGAGCGCGGCCTGCACTTCGCCGAGTTCGATGCGGAAGCCGCGGATCTTGACCTGATCGTCGAGGCGGCCGAGTACTTCCAGGCGGCCATCGCGGCGGCGGCGTGCGCGGTCGCCGCTGCGATACATGCGTTCGCCGGCCTGGAAGGGGTCGGCGACGAAGCGTTCGGCAGTCAACCCGGGACGCTCCCGATAGCCGCGCGCCAGGCCGGGGCCGGCCAGGTACAGCTCGCCGGCTACGCCCTCGGGCACCGGTTGCAGCCAAGCGTCGAGCACGTAGGCACGGGTGTTCCAGATCGCACGGCCGACCGAGGGCGAGACCTCGTCGCGAGCGATCGCGGTGAAAGCGGCATCGACGCCGTACTCGGTCGGGCCGTAGGCGTTGTAACCGCGCACGTCATCGCGCTCGGCGAGCGCCTGCCATTGCGCCGGGGCGAGGGCTTCGCCGCCGAGGATCACGCTGCGCGGATGCCAATGCGCGGCATCGAGCAGGCCGCGCTGGCGCAGTTGCTCGAAGTGCGACGGAGTCAGGTCGACCGCATGGATGCGGCGCTCGCGCAGGCGTGCGATCAACAGCTCACCGTCGCGACGGGTGTCGTCGTCGATCAGTTCGAGTTGATGGCCGGCGCACAGCCACAGCAGGCCTTCGACGGCGGTGTCGAAAGCGAAGGTCGCGGTCAGGGCGAAACGCACTCGCGTGGTGTCGTTGTCGCCGGCGACGGCGGCGTACAGGGTGGCGCGTTGGTGCTGGAACAGATGCGACAGCGCGGCGTGAGCGACCAGCACGCCCTTGGGCTTGCCGGTCGAGCCCGAGGTGTAGATCAGATAGGCCGGGTGCTGCGGGTGCAGCGGCCGCACTCGTTCGAGATCGGTCGGTGCCTGTGTGGGCATGGACTGCAGGCGCGCCTCGAGTGCAGGCTCGTCGAGCACCAGCAACGGCAGATCGCTGCCGAGGCGCTCGGCGACGTCGGCATGGGCGAGCACGCGCGTCGGCGCGGCGTCGGCCAGCATCTCGGCCTGGCGCGGGCCGAGTTGTTCGATATCGAGCGGTAAATAAGCGGCGCCGGCCTTGAGCACGGCCAGCATCGCCACGACGCTGTCGACGGAGCGATTCAAGGCCAGGGCGACGATGTTCTCGGCGCCGACGCCTTCGCCGATCAGCAGGTGGGCGAGGCGGTTCGCGCGCGCTTCCAGCACGGCGTAGTCGAGTTCGCAGTCGCCGCAGACCAGCGCGGTCGCCTCGGGCGTGGCTGCGGCTTGGCGCTCGAACCACAGCGGCAGGGCGCTGGCTTCCACTTCGACCGATTCGCCGCGCGAGGCGTCGAGCAAACGCTGCCGTTGCGCAGCGTCGAACAGGCCGGCGTCGCCGATGCGTCGCCGCGGGTCGGCGGCCATCGCCGCGAGTACCTGGATCAGGGCGTCGCCGATCGAGCGGGCGGTGGCCTCGTCGAACAGATCGGTCGCGTATTCGAGCAGCCCGCTCAGGCGCGAGGCGCCGTCGCCGGCAGAATGCTCGGTGAAATCGAAGCTGAGGTCGAATTTGGCGACCGGCGCATCGAAGGCCAGCAGTTCGCTGCGCAGGCCGGGCAGGGCCGGCAACACGGGTGCGGCCGTTTGCAGCGACAGCATTATCTGGAACAAAGGGTGTCGGCCGAGGCTGCGGACCGGGTTGAGCGCGTCCACAAGCTGCTCGAACGGCAGGTCCTGCTGCGCATAGGCCGCCAGGTCGAAGCGGCGCACGCGTTCGATCAGCTCGGCGAAACTCGGGTTGCCGGAGGTGTCGGTGCGCAGCACCAGGGTGTTGACGAACATGCCGACCAAGCGCTCCAGTGCCGGGTCGTCGCGGCCGATCGCCGGGGTGCCGATGGCGATGTCGGTGCCTGCGCCGAGCCGGCTCAGGGTCGCGGCCAGCGCGCTCTGCAACAGCATGAACAGACTGACGCCGTGGCGCCGCGCTAAGGCCTGCAGGGCCGCATAGGTTTCGCCATCGATGGCGAAACGCAGGCTGTGGCCGCGATGGCTCGGTGTCTGCGACGGTTGCCGGTCGGTCGGCAGTTCGATGCGTTCCGGCAGTTCGGCCAGGGCTTCGCTCCAGTGGGCGAGTTGGCGCGCGGCCAGGCTCGCGGCATCGCCGACCTCGCCGAGCAGATGGCGCTGCCAGAGGCTGTAATCGGCGTATTGCACCGACAGCGGCGCCCACTCGGGGACGCGGCCCTCGCAACGGGCGCTATAGGCCTGGGCGAGGTCGTCGGCCAGCGGCGCCAGCGAAGCGCCGTCGGCGGCGATGTGATGCATCAGCAACAACAAGGCCTGACGTTGCGGCCCCAACTGGAACAGGCTCGCGCGCAAGGGAATCTCGCGGCTCAGATCGAAGCCGTGACTCGCGGCGCGGGCCAGCGCCTCGTCGAGCCCGGCCTCGTCGCTGTCGACGACCTCGAACGGCGCCTCGGCCGCATCCAGTACCCGCTGCTGCGGCGTGTCGCCGTTCGGGAACACGGTGCGCAGGCTTTCGTGGCGTTCGAGCAGGTCGGCGACCGCCAGGCGCAGCGCTTCGCGGTCGAGTTCGCCGTCCAGGCGCAGGGCCAACGGGATGTTGTAGGTCGGGCTCGGGCCCTCGATCTGGTGCAGGAACCACAGGCGCTGCTGGGCGAACGACAGCGGCAACCGCAGCGGACGCGTGCGCCGGGTCAGTGCCGGCCGCGCCGGCGTGCCTTCGTTCAAGCGTCGGGCCAAGGCTTCGACCGTCGGCGCCTCGAACACCGTGCGCAGGCTGAGCTCGACACCGAGCTCGGCACGGACCCGGCCGATCAGCCGGGTCGCGAGCAACGAGTGCCCGCCGAGGGCGAAGAATTGTTCGTCGATGCCGACCCGCTCCAGCCCCAGGACATCGGCGAACAAGGCGCACAGCCTGCGCTCGCGTTCGTCGCGCGGCTCGCGATGGCTGCGTTCGGCTATTTCGGGAGCCGGCAGGGCCTCGCGATCGAGTTTGCCGTTGCCGGTCAGCGGCAGCGCCGGTACGGCGACGAAAGCGCTCGGCAGCATGTACTCGGGCAAACGCCCGCCCAACTCGTCGCGCAGCGCCGCGCCGTCGACGGCGTCGGCGACCACATAGGCGACCAGTTGCGGTTGGCCGGGCCGGTCTTCGCGCAGGATCACCGCGTTCTGCGCGTGGCCGGCGCGGGCGAGCGCCGTTTCGATTTCGCCGAGCTCGATGCGGAAACCGCGCAGCTTGATCTGCTGGTCGGCGCGGCCCAGGTAATCGATCCGGCCGTCGCCGCGCCAACGCACGCGGTCGCCGGAGCGGTACATGCGAGCGCCGTGCTCGAAGGGATTGGCGACGAAACGCTCGGCGCTCAGCGCGGGACGACGCAGATAACCGCGCGCCACGCCGCTGCCGGCGATGTACAGCTCGCCGGGCACGCCGACCGGCACCGGCCGCAGCGCGGCGTCGAGCACGTAGACGCGCATATTGTCGAGCGGCGCGCCGATCGGCACGCGTTCGGCATCGCTCGCCAACGCCGGCACTTCGCAGGTCAGGGCAAAGGTGGTCGTCTCGGTAGGGCCGTAGCCGTTGACGATGCGCAGCCGCGGATGGCACGCCTGCAAGCGGCGGATCGCATCGGCCGACAGCACGTCGCCGCCGGCCCAGACTTGCCGCAGCGAGGCGAACAGTTGCGGCGCCGACTCGGCGAACTCGTGGAACAAGCCGGCGGTCAGCCACAGGCTGCGCACCCCGAAGCGCTCGATCAGGCGCTGGAAGGCGTCGCCGCCGACGGCCTCGGCCGGCGCGACCACGATGCGTCCGCCGTTCAACAGCGGCACCCACAGCTCGTAGGTAGAGGCGTCGAAGGCGTGGGTCGAATGCAGCAGCACGACCTCGTGGCCCTCGGCGAAACGCCGGTCGCGGGCGAACTCGACGATGTCGCGGTGGCGCACCGCGACGCCCTTGGGCACGCCGGTCGAGCCCGAAGTGAACATCGCATACGCGAGTTGCTCGGCGGGGATCTCGGTCTGGATCAGGCGGCGGTCGACCCGCCCGGCATCGTCGGCGAAATCGAAACGGTCCAGTCGCAGCAGATTCGGATGCGCCAGAGTGCGCGCATCGAGGCTGGCGTCGGCGATCAGCAGGGTCGCGTCGGTCTCGGCCAGTACCTCGGCCAGGCGTTCATCGGGATGTTGTTCGTGCAGCGGCACGTAATACGCGCCGGTCTTGAGCACGGCGAGCACCGCGACGACGAGGTCGGGCGAACGGCGCAGCAACAGGCCGATGCCGCGTTCGGCCACCGCGCCGCGTTGCAGCAACTCGTGGGCGAGGGCGTCGGCGCGGCGGTCGAGTTCTGCATAACTGAGCGCGCCGTGCTCGCCGACCACGGCGATGGCCTCGGGCGTGGCCCGGGCCTGACGCTCGAACGCGGCCGCCACCGATTCGGGCTCGACTTCATACGCGGTGTCGTTCCAGTCCAGCAGCACACGCCGGCGCTCGGCCGCATCGAGCAACTCGATGGCGGCCAGCGGACGCTGCGGATCGGCCGCCGCTGCAGCGACGAAGGCCAGCAGACGCTGCAGATGCGCGGCGATCTCGTCCTCGTCGTAGCTCTCGGCGTTGCCGTCGAAATGCAGCAGGCAACCGGCGCGGCCGATCTGGCCTTCCAGGTTCACCGCGACGTCGTTGACCACGCCGTTGGCCAGCGAATGCAGGATGCCGGTCTGGCCGTCGAAATCGAAGGCGTAGTCGAAGGGGATGATGTTGATGCGCGGGCCGAAGCAACGCTGTTGGCCGCCGTCAGCGAGCGCTTGCAGGATGTCCTTGCCGCGGTAGTTCTGGTGACGCAGGCTGTTGCCGATCTCGCGACCGGTCGCGGTCGCCAGTTCCTGCAGCGTGGTGGTCTTGGCGAACGACAGGCGCAGCGGCAAGACGTTGGCGACAGTGCCGGGAATACCGCGAGCAAGCTTGGAACGGCCGGCGACCGGGAAATCGAACAGCATCTCGTCGCGGCCGGCGATCCGCTGCAGATAGGCGGCGACCGCGGCGGTCATCAACTGCGGCCATTTCACCCCGGTGCGTTGCTCGGCTTCGAACAAGCGGTCGACCAGCGCTTGCGGGATCGGCGCGCTGCGGCGATGGAAGCGGGCCGATGGCCGCGGCGTGCGGCCGTCCAGGCCGACCCGCTCCGGGGCGTCGAGCAGGTAGTCCTGCCAATGCCGCGCGTCCTTGGCGTGACGTTCGGATTGGCGGTAGCGCAGGTCTTCGTCGACCAGTTCCATGACGCTGGCGAGTTCGCCGCTGGCCGGTTCGAGACCTTGGCGCAGGGCGTTGTAGCGTTCGCTGATGCGCGCGGTCGCCAGTGAGTAGCCGTAGCCGTCCATGACGATGTGGTGATAGCGCTGGTACCACTGGTGATGGGCCGGTCCGAGCTTGAACAGGATCTGGTTGAACGGCGTCGCGGCGAGATCGTAGAGCCGGCCGGCGTCGGCGAGCATCCGGGCATGCGCCTCGGCGACCGGGTCGGCATGCATCGACAGGTCGACGATCTGCAGGATCGCCACTCGGCTCTCGCCGAGCCATTGCACCGGCCCGTCGGAGCTCTGCTCGAAACGCAGGCGCAAGGTGTCGGCCTCGGCGGCGAAGGCGTCGATCGCGCGGCTCAGCGCTTCGACATCGAGCGGCCCGCGAATGTCGACGTAACCGCGCGTGTCGTAGTACGCGTTGTCCGGGTCGAACGCCTGCGCGAACCACATTTCCGACTGCGGTGCCGACAGGGGGCGCGGATTTGCCTTGCTCATGAACTCACCGGTGTGCTGAAGATGGAGCGCTGGGGTGTCGTTTCGATCGCTGCGCCGCGCCGGAGGACCGATGCGGCATGGGCCGGCGCCGCGGTGCCGCGGCCCGACTCGCTAGGCTCGAGTCAGTCGGCTTCGAGCAAGGCCGGCTCCGGCGTCCGCTGGAACTGGCGCTCGACCAGGCGGGCGTAATAAGGGTGGGTGGCGATCAGTTCGCCATGGCTGCCGACGCCGGAGATCCGGCCGCTGTCGAGGAAGCAGATGCGGTCGGCGTGCATGACCGTGGACAGGCGATGGGCGACGATGATGTTGGTGCGCCCCTGCATCAGCGACTCCAGGGCCAGCTTGACCTGGTGCTCGGTTTCGCTGTCGAGGTTGGAGGTCGCCTCGTCGAGGATCAGCAGGTCCGGGTCGCGCAGGAACATGCGCGCGATGGCGATGCGCTGGCGCTGGCCGCCGGACAGGTTGTTGCCTTGTTCGATCAGGACGGTGTCGAAGCCCTGCGGCATGCGTTCGATGAAGTCGAGCGCACCGGCGCGCTCGGCGGCCGAGCGCAGGGACTCGGCGGAGAACTCGCCGGCCAGCCCATAGGCGATGTTGTCGCGCACGCTGCCGGGCATGATCGGCGCGTTCTGGGCGACGTAGCCGATGCTGCCGCGCCAGTCGACCAAGGGGAAACCCGAGATCGGCTGGCCGTCGTAGAGGATCTCGCCGCCGCTGGGCTCGTAGAAGCGCTCGATCAGCGACAGGATCGTGGTCTTGCCGCTGCCGCTGGTGCCGACCAGGGCGGTGGTGGTGCCCGGTGCGAACTGCAGGTCGATGCCGTGCAGCACGGTGGTGTCGCGGCCGCTGTAGCCGAAGGAGACGTTGCGGAATTCCAGCATGCCGCCGCTGCGGCGCTCGGCGCGGCCGGGATGCGGTTCTTCCTCGGGCTCGGCGAGGATCGCGCTGATCCGTCCCGACGCGCCCTTCGCCTTCTGCAACTCGGCGGTGAAATTGGTCAGCTGGACCAGCGGGTTGGCGACGTTGAATATGTACAGGATGAAGGCGGTGAGCGTGCCCATGGTGATCTCGCCGGCGGCCACGCGCGAAGCGCCGTAGACCAGGATGACGATGATCGCCAGGGTCATCGCCAGGCTCATCAGCGGTTCGAGCGCGGCGTTGACCCGCGCCACGCGCCAGCCGAGTTGCTTGAGGCCTTCGATCTCTTCTTCGCTGCGCTCGCGCTCGCGCGGTTCGGCGGTGAAGGCCTTGACCAGGCGGATTTCCTGGAACACATGGGTGAGGATGCCGCTGAGCCGCGCGGTGCGGTCCTGGATGCGACGCGACAGGCCGTCGAGCAGGAAGGCGATCGGGATCATCACCACGAAGGCGGCGCCGATCGAGCCGAGCAAGGTCAGGGTGAGGCGCACGTCGAGCAGCAGCAGGACCACGATGGAACCGCCGAGCAGCAGCACGCCGGTCAGCAGATTGATCGCCTGGCGCGTGGTCAGCTCGGAGATCGATTCGCAATCGCGGACCACCCGGCTGACCCGCTCGCCGCTGCTTTCGCTGTCGAAGGACGCGATCGGCAGCCTGAGCAGTTTGTCGACCAGCGATGCGCGCAGGCGCGCGACCAATTGGTAGCCGACCCGCGCCAACAGATAGGCGGAAATCGCACCGACCAGGTTCGCCGCGATCAGGATGCCGGCAAGGATCGCGATGCGGCTCGGGTCGATGCCGCCGTTGCCGAAATCGTCGATCAGTTGCTTGGTCTGGATCGGAAACCAGAGCGTGCCGGCGACCGAGGCCATCGCCGTCAATGCCGCCAGCGACAGCAACGCCGCGGACGGTTTGCCGGTGCGGATCAGGCGCCACAGATCGCTGTAGGAACTGCTCATGCGAACTCCACGAAAGGACTGCGGTGAGGTGACTGCACTGGTTCTATTCGGCTGGGTTTCTTCGCCTGGCCGGACTGCGGCCACAGACCATCGCGCACCGAATCGGCGCGATGAACTCTTGCGGCACGCGCAGAACGCATGCCGGTCGGCACGTTGTGTTGCTACTGGATTTGGATCGGCCGCGGATTCAATGCGAATCGACGCCGCCGCCGCGCTATGGCCTGCGGATCATTCCGGACAGATCATCCCGGACAGGGTTCGGGCACGGTGCCGTTCGACCGGGCCGAGCGCATGGGCGCCTGCGGTGGAAGTCTCCGAATCGATGGGATCGTGGGTAGGACCGATCCCGCGGCGATAGCGCTGGGGTTTTTCAATCGACTTGCTCCGTGTCACGAATAATGTCGTCGCGCATTCCATGCGGCGGAGTGCGGACGGATCGGAATGGAACGGCTCGCTGTTGTTGTTTTTAGTGCGCGAGGCGTTGTTCGACGAAACCTTGGATTGCATCTTGCCCAGACAGTGTTACGTCCTGTTGTCAGGGCGGTCAACGACTCAGCGAGTTTGTCGATCGAAGTAGCGATGCATATCGCATTATCGTTCGTGCATGGTCACAGAATCCGGATCGTGATTGCCGCGTGAATGCCTTTCGGCGGCTTTGTCGAGTATGCGGAAATTGCTTTTTTCCACGGGAAATTAGCCGATTATCGATCCGTGACCGAAGTTCGAAATGACGACGTTGAAAATCGCGGGGTTCGATTGTCGAGAGCCGACGTTCTTCACGCGCTGCGTCTCAGTTTCGGATTGCAAGTGCATGCCGAATCGTTTCGCTGGCGGCAGCGCTAATTCGAATCGCTCTATTTCGGATCGATCTATTTCGGATCGGTCGATGCATCGAAACCATCGCAGTTCGGATCGTCGGCTATCGTGGTGTTGCGCGGCCAGCGATTGGCGAGGCATCGATTTATTCGCCGATGAAGGCTGAGGCGATCTGCTCCAGGGCAACTTTATGGCGACAAGAGCAAATCCCCCAGCCCCCTCTCCAAAGGGGGGTAACCGGGCGAGAGGAGCGGCATGTCGTTCTCGCCGCCTGGATTGGAGCGCGTGGGCGCGTACGCAAGCCGCTCCTTACTAGCAATCGTCCGGTCCAAGCTGCCCGACTGCTCCTGCCTTTGGAGAGGGGGCTTGGGGGGATTTGCTTTGCCGCTTTCTTTGGTCGCCGCTGGCGTGGCGGCGCATCCCGATAGACGCGATCGACGCCCCTCAGAACGTACGCGGCAAGGTCGCCCAGAAGCAGGTCACGGCATCGCCCTCGATGCGCACGCCGCTCGGCTCGCCGCGTTCGACCCGTACCGTCACGTCCATCTGCCCGGCGCGGCCGTTGCCTGCCTGTTGGCGTGCGCGGAACCGGGCGACGCCGTCGCGGGCCTCGAGCAAACCGTGCTTGACCAGATAGGCGCCGAGCGGGCCGTTGGCATTGCCGGTGACCGGGTCTTCGGCGATGCCGATCGCCGGCGCGAACATGCGGCCGTGGGTCAGGGCGTCGTCGCCGTCTTCGCGGTCGAGGCTGAAGACGAAGAAACCCTTGGCGCCGACCTTGGGGCCGAGCGCGATCAACTGCGCGGCATCCGGTACCAGTGCCTGCAGCTGCCGACGCTCGCGCAGACCGATCAGCAACTTGCCGTGGCCGGTCGAGACGAACTGCACCGGACAGCGCGGGTCGAGGGCACGCGCGTCGGCGCCGAGCGCGACCGCGACTTCGGCGGCGAGCGCGCGCGACAGCTTCGGCTCGAAGCTCGGCCGGTTCTGTTCGATGGCGATGCGAAAGCTGTCGTCGCTGCGCAGGGTCTCGATGACCTGGATGCCGGCGCCGGTCAGCTGGCGACACGGCTTCGCCGGCAGGCCGCGTTCGAGGGCGAGGACGAAATGGGCGGCGACGGTGGCATGGCCGCAGACCGGCACTTCGGTGGTCGGGGTGAAGAAGCGCACACGCACGTCGTGGTCGGCGGCTTCGGCCGGCAGGATGAAGGCGGTCTCGGAGTTGTTGAGTTCGCGCGCGATCAACTGCATGTGTTCGTCGCTGAGCCCTTCGGCGTTGGCGACCACGCCGGCCGGGTTGCCTTGGTAGCGCTGCCGGGTGAAGGCGTCGATCTGATACACACGCAAGTCGGTCATGGCGGGCTCGGCTCCGGTCGCTAGCCACGCATCCTAAGCGCAGCCTTCGTCCGGCACCACGGCGGCGGACGCATCGCTGCGTTCCAACTCCGCGGCCGCATCCCGGCGCGCGCTCGCGCGTGCGAGCGGCGCTCAGGCCCTGCGATCGGCGTCTACTGCGCCTGCAGGCGTTTGCTGAACACGCTGACGCCGTCGAGCCCGCGCAGGTCCACGGTCAAGGCCAAGCTGTCGGCATCGATATTCACCTCGCCGAAGAACTGGTAGCCGGCGAAGGGCGAGGCGTTCGCCTTAGGGGCGGCGCGTTGGAACACCACCTGCGGGCCGAAGGTGCCGTCCAATCCATTCGGGCCGAACGAGCCGGCATTGAGTGGGCCGGCGACGAATTCCCAGAACGGCGAGAAGTCCTGGAACGCGGCGCGGCCCGGGTCGTAATAGTGCGCCGCGCAGTAGTGGACGTCGGCGGTCAGCCAGACCACGTTGCGCACCTCGCGGATGGCGCGCAGCAGTTCGGCGAATTCGAGTTCGCGCCCGCGCGGCAGGCCGTTGTCGCCGTTGGCCACGGCTTCCCAACGCGCGCGTCCCTGCGCGTCGACGCCGTCGGGCACCAGCAAGCCCAGCGGCATGTCGGCGGCGACGATCTTCCAGGTGGCGCGCGACTGGCGCAGGCCCTGGGCGAGCTCGCGCAACTGGCGCCGGCCGAGGAAGGCGGTGTCGGCGTCCGGCCCGGGCTGCAGGTTGGCGGTGTTGGGGCCGCGATAGCTGCGCATGTCGAGCATGAACACGTCGAGTTGCGGGCCGTAGTGGACCACGTGGTCGATACGCGTGCGTTCGCTGCCGCAGTCCATCCGCAGCGGCGAGTACTCCAGGAAGGCCTGGCGGGCGCGGCGCGCCAGCACCGCGACGTCCTTGACCGTGTAACGGGAGTCGCCGCCGAGGTCTTTCGACGCCGACCAGTTGTTGACGACTTCGTGGTCGTCCCACTGCCACAACTGAGGCACCTGCGCGGCGAAGCGGCGCAAGTTTTCGTCGTGCAGGTTGTAACGGTAGCGGCCGCGGTATTCGTCGAGCGTCTCGGCGACCTTGTGCACGCCTTCGGCGACCAGGTTGCGCCACACGCGGCCGTCCTCGGCCGCGACCTCGGCCTGGATCGGGCCGTCGGCATAGACCGTGTCGCCCGAGTTCAGGAAGAAGTCGGGGTCGCGCAGGCGCATCGCTTCGAAGATGCGCATGCCGCCGAATTCGCGGTTGAGGCCCCAGCCCTGGCCGGCGACGTCGCCGCCCCAAACGAAACGGATCGGGCGCGCATCGGCGCGTCCCTGCGGTGCGCTGCGCAGCCGGCCTTCGGTCCAGGCGCTGCGGATACCGCTGCGCGCATCCTCGAAGGCGACCCGCACGAAACGTTGCGCCGGGCCGTGGCTCAACGGCAGGTCGAGGCGGGCGGTGTAGTCGGAGGCGGCGCTCGCGAGCGGCCCGCGCAGCGAGCGGGCACGGCGGAAACCTTCGTTGTCGGCGACCTCCACCAGCATGCGCGAGGCGCGGTCGCTGCGTGCCCAGACCGTGGCCCGGCGTGCGCCGACGTCGCCGAACTGGATGCCGTAGTCGAGGCGCGGACGCGCCGATTCGGCAGTGAGGATGGCCGGCGCCGCGCCGGCGGGCAGCGCCCAACTGGCGGCGGCAAGCCCAAGGGCATTGCCGGAACGGACGAGGAAACGACGACGATGCGGATCGTTGGCGTGCATGGCGCTGGCTCGGCACGAGGTGGCGCAACCCTAACGCCCGCATATGGCAGGCGTGTGGCGAAGCGCATTAGTGGTCGATGTGCGTGCACGACGCCGTGCTGTTCCGATCAATCGTCTTGAGATGCGTCGCAGAAAGCACACTAAATAAAGCACATTAAACGTGACGTTATGCGACAAATTCTTCGCGGCGCTGTCACACATTGACCCTGCAGAATCCGAGCCCGGAGCACATTGGCAGGGACGTCGACCGCCACATGCCCCTGTTCCCGTCTGCAGTGGGCATTGCGATCCAAGATGCGACTTCCGTTTTCCAACGCCATATTCGCCTTCGCCAAACCGACGGCGATCCGCTACACGGTAGCGATGGCGCGCCTGATCCATTTCGTCATCGCCGCGGCGCCGAGCGTGCTCGTGGTGGCCTTGCTGCAGGTCGATCAGGCGGTGGCGGTGCGCAGCTATCTGGCGATGTCGATGCTCGCCGGACTGTTGTGCCTGCTGGTGTTCAACAGCTTCGACATGTACGGCCGCGACATGTTCAGCAACCTGTTGCTGATCCGCCGCACCTTCGTCGCCTGGAGCGCATCGTTCGGGCTGATGGTGCTGTTGCACCTGCTGTTCCGTTTCATCGCCGAGGTGCCGCTGGAGTTGCTGTCGCTGTGGTATGGGCTGAGCCTGGCCGGCTTTGTGTTGAGCCGGATGGTCATGCTGGCGTTCTTCCAGCGGCGCATTCGCCAGGGCCATTTCATCCAGCGCTCGGTGATCCTGGGCATGACCGACAACGCCATGCGCCTGGCCGATCACGTCCATCACCGCCCGGACGTGGTCTCGGGCCTGATCGGCTACATCGACGACCGCGCCGTGCATCGCCTGCGCGAAGCGCCGCCGCCGTCGCTGCCGCACCTGGGCGGCCTGGATGCGCTGGAAAGCCTGGTCCGCGACGGCTGCGTCGACCAAATCCTGGTGGCCTTGCCGGCCGGCGCCCAGGGCCGCAACGAGGCCCTGGCCCAGCGTCTGCGCCGCTTGTCGGTGCAGGTGCTGCTGATCCCCGACATGAGCACCTTCCGCTTCGCCCACCGCAGCATGGTGCCGGTCGGCGGGGTGCCGATGTTCGTCGTCGCCGAGCCGCCGCTGCAGGGTTGGTCGCCGGTCTATAAGCGCTGCGAGGACCTGATCCTGTCCTCGCTGGCCTTGCTCGTCTTGTCGCCCTTGCTGCTGTTGGTCGCGGCCGCGGTCAAGCTCGATTCGCCCGGGCCGGTGCTGTTCCGGCAGAAGCGCTACGGCTACAACCAGCGCCTGATCGAGGTCTACAAGTTCCGTTCCATGCATCACCACCTGCGCGACGCGCACGCCGAGCGCCAGACCGGTCGCGACGATCCGCGCGTGACCCGGGTCGGCCGTTTCATCCGCAAGACCAGCCTCGACGAACTGCCGCAACTGTTCAACGTGCTCGGCGGCAGCATGTCCCTGGTCGGGCCGCGCCCGCATGCCACTGCGACCAAGGCCGCGAACGTGCTGTTCGAGGACGCGGTGGAGGAATACGTCGCTCGCCATCGGGTCAAGCCCGGCATCACCGGCCTGGCCCAGATCAACGGCTATCGCGGCGAAACCGACACCCTCGAGAAAATCCAGAAGCGCGTCGAGTACGACCTGGAATACATCGAGAACTGGTCCCTGTGGCTGGACCTGTCGATCCTGCTGCGCACCGTGCCGGCGGTGCTGTCGGCCGAAGCGGCTTATTAAGACCCGGCATCGAACGGCGGCTGGTTCAGCAGCCTGATCGACGATCGAACCTCGCCTGCGACGGTCTTCGCCCCATCTCGACACGGGGATGCTAAGGTCCACATATTCGTGATGAGCGTCACATAATAAATTCCGCGATGAGGTTCCGCACCGCGACGGATGGCGGCACATATCGATGATTAATCAGTGCGTTACCGCGCTTTTGCAATAAATGTTGTCAGGTCAGGATTGAAAGCATGAGCAAACGCTTCCGGAAGACCGGCCGGCCAGCGCCGATCGAACGCGGAAACAGGGCAGGGATGCAAGCCGTTGCGGCGTATGCAGATGTGCTTCGTTACACACTATCGCGGCCGGCGCCTGGGTTTCATCGAGTGTGTCTTGCGCTGTTGTTGCTCATCCTGCCGCTGTCGGCGGCCGCGCAAGTCGCTGGGCGCGCCGCGTCCGGCACCGTGTCCACCCCGGGCACCGCATCGAACTCGGCCCCTTACCGCATCGCGCCGGGCGATGAACTCGCGCTCAAATTCTTCTATGTGCCCGAGCTCAACGAAAACGTGACGGTGCGGCCCGACGGTCGCATCCACCTGCAACTGGTCGGCGAAGTGCCGGCCGCCGAACTCACCCCGGCCGAACTCGCCGCCGCCCTCAAGCGCGCCTATGCCGGCAGCCTGCGCCAACCGGAGGTATCGGTCGAAGTAGAGAAGGGCTTCGCGCGCCAGCAGGTCTTCGTCGGCGGGGAAGTCGGGCGTCCCGGTGCGCAGCCGTTGTTGCCGTCGCTGACGGTGATGCGGGCATTGATCGTCGCCCAGGGCCTGCGCGAAACCGCTGCGGCGAACCGGGTGGTGATTCTGCGCCGCGGCGACGACGGCCGCGCGCAGGTGATCCGGGTCGATGTCGCCTCGCAATCGCGCAAGGGCGCCGATGCCGCCAACGACCCGCTGCTGCAGCCCTTCGACGTGGTGCTGGCGGTGCCGTCGCACGTGTCGCGCCTGAACAAGTGGATCGACCAGTACATCCGCCGGAACCTGCCGGTGAACGTCGGCTTCTCCTACGACCTCAACGACAACCGCTCGGGCTACTGAATGGACAGCGCACCGCAGGACGCCTTCGCAGTCCCATCCCGTTCGCGGCCTTCCTCGGCGTTCTCGCTGCGCGAATTGCTCGGCACCGCCTTCAAGGACCGGCGCCGGATCGGGCTCGCCTTCGCGATCAGCTTCGCGCTGGCGCTGATCGCCTCCTTGCTGCCGACCACGCGTTACGTCTCCGATGCCAGTCTCCTGGTCCGGCTCGGGCATGAGTACGTTTACGTCGCCGATACCTCCGAAGGCAACGGCAACGGCGGCGCCACGCCGCTGATGTTCGACCGCAGCGAAGCGCTGAGCGCCGAGAACGAAATCCTCGCCAGCCGCGACCTGATTCGCGAAGTGGTCGTGCGGATCGGCATGGGACGCTTGTATCCCTCGATCGCCCAGCAGAAAGACGACGCGCGCCGGCCGAAGCTAGACCAGGCGGTCGAACTGTTCCGCGAGAACCTCGACGCGCAATTGCTCAAGGGCGCGACGGTGATCCAGTTGCGCTTCACTCATCCCGACCCGGCCATCGCCCAGTCGGCGCTGCGCACCCTGGTCGCGACCTATCTCGACCGCCGCCGCGCGATCTTCTCCGACGACCAGGTGCGCTTCCTCGAAGGCCAGGTCGCCGGGGTCGAGCTGCGCCTGAAAGACGCGGAGAAACGCCTGGCCGAATTCAAGCAGGCGCACGGCATCGTCAATTACGAGCAGCAACTCGGCCTGATGGTGCAGCAGGGCAACGACCTGGAAACCCGCCTCAACGAGACCAGCCAGCAGGCCGGCACCGCCAATGCGCGCGCCAGGACCCTCAAGCAGATCGCCAGCAAGACCCCGGCCAACCTGGTCCAGTTCAGCGAAACCCTCGGCGACCCGCAGATCCCGCGCCAGCTGCTCGACCTGCAGCTGAAAGAGCAGGGGCTGAGTTCGCGCTATCTCGACGACAATCCGCTGGTGGTCAACGCGCGCAAGGACGTGTCCAAGGCCGAGTCCTTTATCCAACAGCAGCGCCGCACGCCGCCCACCACGGTGCGGACCGGGCGCAACCCGGTGCGCGAAGCCGCAGAACTGGACCTGCTGCGCGCGACCTCGGACGAGTCCGCGCTAGCCGGCAGCCGCAAGGCCTTGCAGGAACGCCTGGACCAGCTCAAGCGCCGCGCCGCCGAGCTGACCCGCCAGCAATCCGAATTCGCCGGCCTCAGCCGTGAGCAGAAACTGCTCGAAGACAGCTACGCCAACTATGCCCGCAAGCTCGAAAGCGCGCGCATCGCCGAGGCGCGCGACCAGAAGCAACGCACCAGCGTCAGCGTGCTGCAGGCCGCGAGCTGGCCGCTCAAGCCCAAGAGCGTGCGCTTGCCGATCCTGGCGATCGGCTTCTTTCTCAGCCTCGGCGTGGCCTTGATCGTCGCTTTCCTGTCGGAAGCGCTGCGTTCGAGCTTCCTTTCGCCGGAGAAACTCGAACGCAGCTTCGGCCTGCCGGTGCTGGCGACGATACCGAGGGTGGAACGCGGATGAGCGCGTCTAGCCCGCCGGCACCGCATCGACACCGCCGCACCGCCACCAGGCGCGCGTTCCGCCTCGCAGGCGTGTTGCTTGGGCTGATGGTCGCCACCGCGGCGCATGCCCAGTCGCTGCAACGCGGCATCAACCTCAGCCGCTGGCTCGAAGCCAGCGGCGGGCCGGCGCTGACGGCGCAGGAGCTGCGCCGGCTGCACGAGGCCGGTTTCGACCACGTGCGCCTGCCGGTCGATCCGGTCGCGCTGGGCTGGTCGCCGCAACGCGGGCCGCAGCTGAGCGGACTCGCGCGCTTGCGCGGTGCCGTCGATGCGGCGCTGGAGGCGAGGCTCGACGTGATCGTCGACCTGCACCCGAACGAGCAGACCAAGCAGGCGATCGAAGCCGAGGCGCAATGGTCGGATGGCTACATCGCGATGTGGCGGGTCCTGGCCGGGGAATTCAAGCGCACGCCGACCAAGCGGGTCGTATTCGAGCTGTTCAACGAACCGGGCTATTACGGCATCGCCGGCGGCTACCTGTGGAGCCGTTATCAGCGGCGCCTGGTCGGCGCAGTGCGCGAGGTGCTGCCGGCGCATGCGCTGATCGTCAGCGGCCGCAAGGGCGGCAGCCTGGAAGGTCTGGTCGAACTCGATCCGCTCGACGATCCGAACCTGATCTACAGCTTCCATTACTACCTGCCTTACATCTTTACCCACCAGGGCGCGAGCTGGATGCAGGGCGACCGCTGGACCACCGCCGGGCATTGGCGCGACGTGCGCTATCCGGCATTGCAGGCGCGGCTCAAGCTGCCGCGCAGCGACGGCAAGGTCGCGGCCGAGCGCGCCACCGACGAGCTCGCCGAGTATTTCCAGAGCGGTTGGAACCGCCGGCGCATCGCCGCGCAATGGCAACCGCTGGCGGCCTGGGCGCGCGAGCACGGTGTGCGTGTGCATTGCGGCGAGTTCGGGGTGATCCGCGACGGCGTCGACCCGGTCTCGCGCTATGCCTGGATCGGCGATGTGCGCGCCCTGGCCGAGCGCAACGGTTGGGGCTGGTCGCTGTGGAACTATGCCGACGATTTCGGCATCGCCAGCGGCAGCAACACCGAAGGCCGCGAGCGCGGCGAACTCGAGGCGCCGGCGTTGCGTGCGCTGGGACTGAGCAGGCTGGAGCAGGGCCGGTTGGAGCAGGGCCGGCGCGCACGATGAAGGCGCACGACGGCCAAACAAGCGCCTTCGACCGCGCCAGCCGCGTGTTCCTGCTCCTGAGCCTGCTTGCCTACCTGTGCTTGTCGCCGGCCTTGTTGACGGTGCTGGGCATTCCTTACGACGCGCCCTATGGCAGCTTCGTGTTCAAGCTGCATCCCGGCAGCTATCTGCTGACGATCGCGCTGGCCTTGTCGCTCGCCGGGCAGGGCAATCCGCTCGTCGCCTTGTTGCGCCGCCTCGCCGGGCAGCCCCTGCTGGGCCTGTACCTGCTTGCGATGCTGTCGAGCTTCGTTTATTCGCTGCTGCGTTACGGCGCCTCGGGTTCGGCGTTCTTCATCGACACCTTGATGATGCCGGCGGCGATCGCCCTGATCCTGCTGCGCCTGGATGCCGCACAACTGCGCGGCCTGTTCCGCCTGATCCTGATCGCGGTGATCGCCAACGCCGCGCTCGGCCTGGTCGAAGCCGCCGTGCAGCATCACCTGGTGCCGTACACGGTCGCCGGCGGCGTGCCGGTGATCGAAGACAAGTTCCGCGCCACCGCGCTGCTGGGCCATCCGCTCGAGAATGCCTTGATCACCAGCATCGTCCTGTTGGCCTCGCTCGACCGGCCGATGTCGCCGCTGTGGCGCGGCTCGCTGGTCGCGTTCCTGGTATTGGCCTTGCTCGCCTTCGGCGGCCGCACCAGTTTCGTGCTGACCACGCTGGCCTTGCTGGTCTGTGCCGCTTTGGGGGCGCTGCACGGCCTGCGTGCCGGTCGCTACGGCTATCTGCATATCGTCGGCGCGTCGATCGCGGTGCTGTTGGCCTTGCCGGTGGCGATGGCCCTGGTCTGGCGCAGTGGCCTGGGTGCGCGCATCTTCGAGGGGCTGTACCTGGACGACAGCGCCACGGTGCGCCTGCGCATCTTCAGTGTGTTCGATTACCTCGATACCTTCGATGTGATGTTCGGCATCTCGCCGGCGCAGATCCAGGCGGTGTCGGCGCGCGTCGGTCTCAGCGCCAACCTGGAGGCTATCGAGAATTTCTGGCTGTTCATGCTGCTGCAACTGGGCGTGTTCGGTTTCGCCGTATTCGCGCTCGGTCTGCTGTGCGCGCTCTGGCTGCTGTGGCGGCGGGCGGGCAGCGGCGGCCGTTGGACCTTGCTGGTGTTTCTCGCCACTGCCTCGACCACCAACTCGCTGGCCTCCAAGACCAGCGCCCTGACTCTGCTGTTCGCGGTGCTGTGCGGCGTCGCCGGTTATCGCATGCGGAGCGCGCAGGCCGCGGCCGAACGTCGCGTCGCGCCGCGGCATGCATTTTCACGTATTGGAGCCCGCGCATGAGCGGCATCGTCATCGCAACGCCGCGCCCGGGCCGGGCCTTGTACTTGATCAACGGCGAGCATTACGCCGGCGCCGAACGCGTGCAGGATCTGCTCGCCCAGCAATTGCCCAGGTTCGGCTGGCAGGTCGATTTCGCCTGCCTCAAGGCCGGCGCCTTCGAACGGGTGCGCGAATCGAGCGGCAGCGCATTGACGACCGTGCCGATGCGTTCACGTCTGGATTTCAAGCCGGCCGGCGAGGTGGCGCGGCTGTTGCGCGAGGGCGGCTACGACCTGCTGCACACGCACACCGCGCGCTCGGCGCTGATCGGCCGTTTCGCCGCCCACCGCGCCGCCAAGCCGATGGTGCACCACGTCCACAGCCGCACCGACCGCGACACCGAGAGCGCGGTGCGCAACCGCATCAACAGCGCGATCCAGCACTTCAGCCTGCGTCGCGCCGACCGCCTGATCGCGGTCTCCGACAGCACCCGCGACTACCTGCGCCGGATCGGCTACGAGGACGGCCTGATCCGCACCGTCGCCAACGGCGTGCCGGCGGTCGCCGAGGTGCGCGAGTGGCGACCGCCGGAATCGCAATGGGTGCTCGGCATGGTCGCCTTGTTCCGCCCGCGCAAGGGCATCGAGGTCTTGATCGAGGCCTTGGCGAGTTTGCGTGCCGCCGGCCGGCCGGTGAGCTTGCGCGCGGTCGGCGGCTTCGAAAGCGAGGCCTACCGACAGCAGGTGCTGGCTTACGCCAAGGCCCGGGGCGTGGCCGAGCACATCGTCTGGACCGGTTTTACCCGCGATATCGGCGCCGAACTCGCGCGGATCGATCTGTTCGCCTTGCCGAGCCTGTACGGCGAAGGCTTGCCGATGGTCTTGATCGAAGCGCTCGCGGTCGGCCTGCCGGTGGTCGCCACCGACAACGAAGGCATCCCGGAAGTGTTGGGCAACGGCCGCGCCGGCCTGTTGGTGGAGCCCGGCGATGCCGCCGCCTTCGCCCACGCCGTGGCGACCTTGATCGAGCAGCCGCAACGCGCCCGGGCGATGGCGCGGGTCGGCCTGCAACGCCAGCGCGAACGCTACTCCGACCTGGCGATGGCCCGCGAGGTCGCCGCGGTCTATGAAGAACTACGCGCGGAAGGCGCCTTCGCATGACAGACAAACACGACTCCGCCGCGGCGATGCCGCGCATCCGGGCTTTGCTCGATCGTCTCGATATCGTCGCCGACCCGCGCAGGCAGCGGCGCCTGCTCGACGAACTGCGCCAGCCCAAGCGCACGACCGTGCTGTCGTTCCTCAACCAACACGCCTTCAATCTGGCCTGGACCGACGCCGCCTTTTGCGAGGATCTGCTGCGCAGCGAGCTGTTGCTGCGCGACGGAGTCGGCATGGCCGCCTGCCTGCGCCTGCTTGTGCGCGCACCGGGCTTGAACATGAACGGCACCGACCTGATTCCGCAACTGGTCGCGGCCTATGCCGGCCGGCGCGTGGCGGTGGCGGGCACCGAGCAGCCCTATCTGGAACGCGCGGTGCGTCATTTGCGCGAGCAGGGCCTGGACATCGTCTGCTCGATCGACGGCTTCGGCGGCGAAGACCGTTGCGTGGCGACCATCGCCGCCGCGCGCCCGGAGCTGGTGATTCTCGGCATGGGCATGCCGCGCCAGGAACGTATCGCCGCGCGCCTGGCCGGCGAACTCGAACAGCCGACGCTGATCGTCAACGGCGGCGCCATCCTCGATTTCATGGCCGGACGCTTCCCGCGCGCACCGCAATGGCTGCGGCGCATCGGCCTGGAATGGCTGTACCGCTTGCTCAAGGAGCCGCGCCGTTTGTGGCGCCGCTACGTGCTCGGCGGCGGCCAGTTCCTGTGGCGGGTGCTGTGCCTGGCCTGGGACAGCGGCGACGAACGCGAAACCTTGGGCGCGGCTGCGCTCAGCCTCGATACCCACGCAAGCCCCAGGGAGTGCAGGTCCATGTCCGCCGATGCCGAGCCCTTGTTTGCGCAGCCCCAGCAACGTCTGGCCGGTCTGGTGCAACGCCTCGATGCGCAGATGGCGGGCGGCGGCCGACGCATCGTGCAATTCATCGCCGCGCGCCCGGGCGAGGGCGCCAGCTCGCTGGCGCAGGCTTACGCCGAAGCCTCGGCACGCCTGCGCAAGCGCAAGGTCCTGTTGTTGTCCGACGACCTCGACCGCGAGCGCGCCTGGCCCAGTCTGGTCGAGGAAGCGCTGGATCGCGCCTCGGCTTCGATTGCCGCCGCCGGCGACGACGCGAACGGCGATGTCACCCGAGCCCGCCTGTCCAGCGCCGCCCGCGGCTATCAGGACAATTACGCGGCGATCGAAGACGCATCGGTCTGGGGCGGTCTGTGCGAACGCTTCGACGAGATCGTGGTCGACGCCAAGCCCGCGTTCGGCCTGGTGGCCGCGGCCCGCGCCAGCGGCGTGATCGTGGTGGTCGAAGCCGAGGTCACGCGCGCTTCTGCGATCCGCAAGCTGCTCGACGACCTTGCCGCGGTCAACGCCCAAGTGCTCGGCTCCATCCTCAACAAACATCGCTCTCATCTGCCTCGCGCCTTGCATGATCGACTCTGAATCCAGGCCGGCGGGCAGTCTGGCCAATCCGCGTCTGGACCCGCTCGAAGTCGACACCGTGCGGGCTCCGGCGATGCGGATCGCGGTGTTGCTGCCGGCGGATCGTCATCGCGCCTGGCAGAAGCTGGCGCGCGCGGCTCTCGCCAGCATTCCCGGCGTGCAGGTCGATGTGCGCCGTGTACGCGCAGCGGATGCTTATCGGCCGGATTGGAGCCGGCTCGAACGTGCGACCGCGATGCTCGCCGAGACGCCGGCACCGTCGGCGGACCCGCAATCGCCCGGCGATTCGCGCTGGGACGCGGTGATCGACCTGGCCGGCCTCGATTCGGGCGGCGTCGACCAGGACGGAGCCGGCGATCAATGGACGGCCTGGCGCGCCGCCAGTCGGCATGGCGTCTGGCAGCCGCTGGATGCGCAAGGCATCCACCTCGCCGCGGCCTGGCCGTGCCACGCGGCGATCAGCGCAGGTCTCGGCGGCGAACTGTTGCTGGTGCGCGACGGCGCCTTCGTGCTCGACGCCGTGCGCTTTTTCGCCGACCCGGACTATCCGCGTTCGTTCGAGCGCCTGTATGGCGAAGTGGCGACCCTGCTGCGCGGCGCGGTGCAGGAACTGATCGTCGGCGCGGCATTGCCCACGACGACGGCATACGCACCGCAGCCTTCGCCGACGCCGTTGCGGCGAGCGGTGCGGGGCATGCGCGGCAAGGCCTTGGCATGGCGGCGCCGGCTGGTGGCGCGTTGGCTCAGCGAAAGCTGGATGATCGGGGTGATCGATGCGCCGATCCAGGCGTTGATCGAGACGCCGCTGGCCTCGAAGATCCGCTGGCTCGGCCGACGCGGCTCGACCCACTACCGCGCCGATCCCTTCGGCATTCCCGGCGACCGCCATCGTCTGTATTGCGAGGTCTACGACTATCGCGACGGTCTCGGCCGCATCGAGGCGATCGAACTCGATCGCGGCGACCGCATCGTCCAGGCCGAGCCGGCCCGGCTGCAGTTGCCGATGCATCTGTCCTATCCGTATCTGTTCGAGCACGACGGCGGCCTGTACGCGATCCCGGAAACCTCGGCGAACCGCCGTTGCGAGTTGTATCGGATCGAGGCCGACGGCGAATGGCGGCCGGTGGCGGTGTTGCTGGAAGGAGTCGCCGCCGCCGATGCCAGTTTGTTCCTGCACGAGGGCCGGTTCTGGCTGGCCTATACCGACCTCGGCCTGGGCGCCTTCGACAACCTCTGCCTGAGTTATGCCGACGATTTGCGCGGGCCATGGCGCCCGCACGCCCTGCATCCGGTCAAGCTCGATCATTGCAGCTCGCGCCCGGCCGGCACGCCGTTTTTGCACCAAGGCGCCCTGTATCGGCCAGCGCAAGACTGCAGTGCGGGCTACGGCGCGGCCATCGCGATCAACCGCATCGAGGTGTGTACGCCGCAGCGCTATCGCGAACAGGTGGTGCGCCGTTGCCGTCCCGATCCGCGCGGGCCCAATCCGCATGGCCTGCACACCGTGTCGTCCTGGGGCGAACGCACCCTGGTCGACGGCAAGCGCTACGTGTTCAACCTGCACGAGCTCGGCCGCAAGCTGCGTTATCGCGGTTGGCGCTCGCCGAGCGGAGCCGGCGAATGAGCCCGTACGGTTCCTCCTCCGGGCATGCCGGCACCGTGCAGCCGGAGCCGATGCGCACCGCGCTGCTGTATCTGCCCCAGCTCAAGGTCGGCGGCGCCGAGATCTCGCTGCTGCGCCTGGCCCAGGGCCTGCGCGTGCGCGGCATGGAGGTGGCCTTCGTGGTCCATCGCGGCGACGCCGAGGCGAGGGCGCTCGCCGGCGATATCGAGGTGGTCTCGCTCGATGCCGATCGCACCTTGTCGGCGGCGACCCGGCTGGTCCGGGTGTTGCGCCGGCGCCGTCCCGACGTACTGGTCTCGGCCTTGACCCATAGCAATATCGTCGCCGCAGTGGCGGCGCGATGGGCGGGCGGAGCGACCCGGGTCGTGCTCACCGAGCACGCGCCGGTGTCGTCGATGCGATGGCTCGATCCTTCCGCGCGTTATCGCGCGACCCTGCGCCTGATGCCCTGGGCTTATCGCCTCGCCGACGCCGTGGTCGCGGTCTCGCAGGGCGTGCGCGACGACTTCGCGCCGCGCTTGGCCAAGGGCACGCGGGCACGCCTCGAAGTCATTCCCAATCCGGTGTTGCGCCGCGATTGGAATTCGCTGGCCCACGAGGCGGTCGACGACCCCTGGTTCGGCGCCGATGCCGCTGCGCTGGTGCTGTCGGTCGGGCGCCTGAGCCCGGAGAAGAATTTCGCCGGGCTGATCCGCGCCTTCGCCGGCGTGCGCATGCCGATGCAGACGCGCCTGGCGATCATCGGCGAAGGGCCGGAGCGGCCGGCCCTGCAGGCCTTGATCGATGAACTCGGCCTGGGCCAGCGGGTGCGCCTGCTCGGCCAGCGCGCCAATCCCTATGCTTATATGCGGCGGGCGCGCGTGTTCGTGCTGGCGTCGTTGTTCGAAGGCTTCGGCAACGTATTGATCGAGGCGATGGCCTGCGGCACGCCGGTGATCAGCAGCGACTGCCCGGTCGGCCCGCGCGAGATCCTCGGCGACGGCCGCTACGGCGACCTGGTCGCGGTCGGCGACGTCTCGGCGATGACCGCGGCCATCGAAGGCCGCTTGCAACGCCCGGGCGACCAGGCCGAAGCGACGCGGCGGGCCCTGGAGTTCACCGTCGAACGCAGCGTCGAGGAATACCTCGCCTTGTTCGCGCGGATCGCCCCGACCCGTTAAGACGCGGCCTTGCGCCCGGCGCGTGTGCGCGTCAAGGCCCCGCGGGCTTGCGCCAGCTTGCGGTGCAGGCGCGGATGCGCGCGCGACCATTGCCCGAGGCGATGACGAAGCCCGAGCCACAGGGTGTGCGGACGGCCCTTCCACGACAGCGGCACGGCCAGATCGAACAAGTTCAGTTGCTCGGGCATGAAGCCCTTCTTGTAGGCGTAATCGCCGATGGTGAAATCGAAACGGCGCACGCCCTGCGCATGCAGGGCGGCCATGGTGCGCTCGATGATCAGGCGCCCGGGCGAGCAACTGCGCCATTCGCCGGCGGCGCTGCCGATGCGGATCATCGCGTACTCGCCGCCGCGGCGCAGGCCGAGCAGGGCGGCCACGACTTCGTCGCCGGCCATCAGCGCCGTCAGCACCACCTCGCCGCTGGCGAGGCCTTCGTCGACCAGCTTGCGGTAGAAATCGCGATAGCCGGGCTCGTCGAGGATATAGGCCCAGCCCTTGCCGGAGATGGCGCTGCGTTGCTGCTGCTCCAATGCATCCATGACCCGTGCTGCCTGGCCGGCGTCGAGCACTTGCCCGAAGCGTGCGTCCGGGTGACGGGTGAACACCCGCCAGGAACGTTCCAGTTCCTTGCGATGGGTTTTTTCGCGGCTGAAGCGCCAGGCGTCGAAGTCGTCGCCGACCGTGGCCGGGTTGCCGAACAAGGCCGATGCGCGCACGCCGGGCAGATGCAGCAGCGGGTTGGCGCGCGCGCCGATGGTTTCGGGCATTTTTTCGATCGCCAGCAGATCGGCGTGCGGCAAGGCCTTGCGCAGCGCGGCGAACATCGCGCGGACCTCCTGCGCATCGTCGGGGCAACCCGGCATCAGCAGCGGCGCGGCATAGTCGCTGACGCCGAGGTCGGCGAGCCCGATCCGCTGCAGGCCGTCGCGATGTTCGGCGACCAGGGGCAGGGCCATCAGCACGCGTCCGTCGCTGCGCCGAGCGATGCTCGCCAGCAGCGGCCTGCGCCCGGCCTGCGCACCGAGGGTGGCGTACCAGGTCGAGAGCCAACGCTCGCTCTGGAACACGGTGATCGTGGCGCCGCCGTCGGTCCATTCGCGCCAGCGCTGTAATGCGGTCGCCACTTCGGTCTCGATCGTCGCGACATAGTCTTGCCTCGCCTGACCAATCGCCTGCGCACTCGTCGTCACCGCACCGGCTCCGCCAGGTCGACGATGCGGCCGGGCACTTCGGCATCGAGCCGGAAGTCGACCGGCCGCGCCGTACGTCGCAACGCATCGAGCCGCCCGCTGCGGCGCCACGCCGCCTGCAGCGCGGCCTTGGCATAGAACGAAAGACCGCTGAGTTTGCGCGTACGCGGCGTGTAGCCCAGATGCCGGCGCAGGATGGCGTTGGCGAGGTTGATCATGTGATTGCGGCGGATCTCCTCGGTCCAGTACTCCAGGGTCATGGAGATATTGAGACAGTCGTGGTTCTCGATCCGGTGCGGCGAGTTGAGCGGCCAGAACAGGCCTTGCCCGGGTTCCAAGTCGAACACCGCGGCCTGCGCATCGAAGGCCGGGTCGTAGTGCAGGCCGACTTCGAGCTGGCTCAGGGCGATGTTTTCCAGGCCTTCTGCACTGAGGAAGGGCAGGCGCGGCGGATAGACGTAGATGCGCTTGCGGCCGTGCAACTGCAACAGGCCCTGGCCGGGCAGGTCGGCGTGGTAATACACCTGCGCGCCGGGCGAGGACACCAGCAAGCCCATGCGGTGGTCGTAACTCGACAGCGGCGGCGCCAGCGTGCCGGCCTCGCCGAATAGTCCCGTCAAGACCTCGAGCAAATGCGGTTCCAGGTCTTGGCCGTTGCGCAGGTTCAGCCACAGGCGGCCGTGTTCGATCGCTTCCAGCACGCGCTCGCCGTCGAGCCCGCCGAAGTCGCCTTCGCGCCAGACCCGTTTGCCGTTCGCGCCTTGTTCGCCCATGTGCACGATCGAGTAATGACGGCGCGGATAACGCTCGATGGTGCGGGCGATGGCCTCGCGGCTGAAACGCGGGTCGAGGTGCAGGCGGTGTTCGAACAGCAGCGGCGCGGCCTGCCATTGCGCCGGCGATTGCGGGCCGAGATTGCTCAAGGGGGGCGAGGTGGGTACGAGCATGACGGCGTTCCGCTAAGGGGAGTTGGGACGAAGCGCGCTGCGCAACTGGCCGAGTTGGCCGCGATAAGTCAAGGCGAGTGCCGCCGCATATACCGTCGCACCCAGTGCGACGGCGGCGATAAGTTGGGTCCAGCCGGCGAGCGGCGGCAAGGCCGACAGGCTCGCGGCCATGACTGCGCTCGCCAGCGCGATGCGGGCCAGGTGAGCGACGGGCATCGGCATGCCGAGTTTGCGCACGGCGATGACGAACGAGACCAGCGCGCCGACGCTCACCGCCGCGAGCGCGCCGGCGGCGGCGCCGACCAGGCCCATCGTGCGCAGGCCGATGGCGGCCGCTGCCAGGAACAGGGCGGTTTCGAGCATGTCGATCGCCAGCGTCCAAGCGGTCTTTTGCGCGAGCAGGAAGGGCTGGTTGGCGAAGTGGCTGCGCAGGTTCTTGATCAGCCCGGCCAGGGTCGCGAGCGGCAGGATGCTCAAGGTCGTCGCGATGTACGGCGCCGAGACCGCGGCACGCGACAGCGGCTCGGCGAGCAGGATCAGGCCGGCTGCGGTCGGCACCAGGACCGAGCAGAGCAGGGCGCCGTTGAGGGCGACCTGCTCCAGCGCCTGGTGCTTCTCGCCCTGGGCTTCCAGGCGCAGGGCGATCGGGAACGCGGCGGCGGTGACCAGCATCGCCGCGAACGCGCAGGCGCGTTGCCCCAGTGTCCAGCCGACCGAGAACAGGCCGACGGCGGCGAGGCCCATGCCGTGCTCGACGACGAAGCGAATGCCGTTGCCGGGCACCCAAGCGAGCACGCCGCTGATCGCCAGTGGCAGGCCGTAGAGGCAGACCCGGCGCCAGGTGGTCCGGTCCGGCTTGCGCAATTGCAGGCGCATGCGCAGGCGCGACACCGCGTACAGCAAGGACAGGCTTTGCGCGATCGCGTACGAGGCCAGCACTTCGAGCGGGCCGATCTGGGCCGGGCCTTTCGCCGCCAGGCTGGCCCAGGTCCAGCCGATCGCCAGGCCGGCGACCGGGCCGACACTTTGCAAAGCGGTGTAGACGCCGATGGCGTCGGCGACCTTGGCGCGCTCGGCCAGGTGCGTGCAGTAGGAACGCGTCAGCGTGAACACGAACAACGTCGTCCACAGGGCCGGCGACGGCCAGTCGTGCGAGACATAACGCAACAGGATCAGCAGCACCGTCGCCTGCAGCACGCCGTTGGCGAAGAACACCCAACTCTCGATCACGTCCATGCGCTCGCGCAGGAGCGCATCGGCGCCGGGCAGGAAACGCAGCAGGAAATACGACCAGAAGGCCAGGAACAGCAGATACACCGCTTCCTGCATCGCCAGGGCCAGGGTGAACAGGCCGAACTCGTTCGGATCGAGCCAATGCGTCCACAACACGATCGCCGCCAACTGCGCGAGCGGACCGAGCAGTTGTGCGGGCAGGTACAGCAGGGTCTGGCGAATCAGCACGACGCGTCCTTGCAGGCTGTAACCGCACCAGCCGCGCGCCGGAATCGCGCGAGCTCCGAAGCCGGCCGATTCGATTCCTTATCCGACCAGTTCATTCATAAATCTGAAGATAATTAAGTGATTTGCATCACAGTTTTAGTCCGACGCATACTCCCACGGCATGCTCGGAGCCACAAGGGCAGACCAGGAAAAACCTTCAGTTTCCAGAGGCTTTCGTGACTCATCCCGCAAGCGTCGCACCGGTTCCGTTCACTGCTCCCTCACACGATTCCTGTCACGTCCTGGTCTGCGGCGGCGCCGGCTATATCGGTGCGCACGCGGCCTACGCGCTCGCTCATCAGGGCTTCGAAGTCAGCGTGCTGGACAACCTCAGCACCGGTCATCGCGAGGCCTTGCGTTGGGGCCGCTGGGTCGCCGCCGACTTGTTGAAACCGGACACGCTCGATGCCGCGTTCGAGCGTCCGGTCGATGCGGTGATGCATTTCGCCGCGCGCTCGCTGGTGGGCGAATCGGTCGCCGCGCCGTACGACTATTACCGGCACAACGTGGTCGGCAGCCTCAATCTGTTGCAGACCATGCAGCGTCATGGCGTCGGGCGGTTGGTGTTCTCGTCGACGGCCGCGGTCTACGGCGAGCCGGACTCGGCATCGATCGGCGAGGCGCATCGGACCGACCCGATCAATCCCTACGGCGCCAGCAAGCTCATGGTCGAGCGCATGCTCGCCGACGCCGCGCAGGCCTACGGTTTGCGTTCGGTGTCGCTGCGTTATTTCAACGCCGCCGGCGCGGCGGCCCATGCCGGCATCGGCGAATCGCATTATCCGGAAACCCATCTGATCCCGAACGTGTTGCGCGCGGCCCTGGGCGAAGCGCAGGCGCTGCAGGTATTCGGCGACGACTACGACACCGTCGACGGCACCTGCGTGCGCGACTACATCCACGTGCTCGACCTCGCCGACGCGCACATCCGCGCCTTGCGCTGGCTCGACACCACGCCGGGCGCGCATCGTTTCAATCTCGGCAACGGCCAGGGCTTCAGCGTGTTGCAGGTGATCCGCGCGGCCGAGGCCATCGCCGGCCGTAGAATTCCTTACTCGGTAGCGCCGCGCAGAGCCGGCGACCCGCCGGTGCTGGTCGCGGCCAGCGATGCGGCGCGATCGCTGTTGGGCTGGGTCCCGCGCTATACCCGCCTGGAAGACATCATCGACAGCGCCTGGCAATGGCATAGCGCGCCGGCATTCTGAGCGGTGCGGCGCATCGGGAATGATCGCGACGACGCGATCGTCGCAGCGGCGCGATCGCCGAAGGTCGTTTCAGTCCGCCTGCGACCAGCCGATGCTGCCGAAGTTGAACGCCGACACGTCCTTCAAGGCGACACGGCAGAACACGCCGCGGTCGGACGGAAACGCTTGCTGCGATCCGGGGGTGTAGTAGGTCGCGTCCTTCAGGTGCAGGTACAGCGGCGGGCCGGGCCGGGGCGCGCCTTCTTCATGGGAGGCTCTCGCGGCGAGGCCTTCGACTGCTTCGTGGATGCGCGCTGTGATCGGGTGATGCTGGGCGTAGCGCTTGAAGCTGACGACCGTGCCCGAGATCAGCACCCCGGCCACGAGCAAGGTCACCTGCAGCTCGGGCGCTCCGTCCTGGCTCGCGGTGTCGGCGACCACTTCGAGCACGATGTCGCGGGTGCCGAAATCCGTAAGCAAGCCGCCCGCGCCGCTGTTATGGGTCATGCCGTTCTCCTGGTCCCTAGGGTGCGCGCCGTGTCGGCGCATCGATGGTTCGCCGCGAGGGCGACCGCCTTACCGGGGTACGGAAATTCAGTGCGCAAGCGGCCAGGCGACCGCAGAACCGTGCCGCCGGTCCGCAGTCGCGGAGCTTCGCCGACGCTGGCATCGGCGTGGCCGGCTTCGAAGCCGGCGGCCCAGGAAACGACACCTGATGCATGCGCCAGGCCAGGGGGCGATGTACGAACCGCAAGCAGGCGCCAGCCCGATGCAGCGTTCCGTTGCGGACGCTTCTGCCTGGGCCGGGGGCATGCGATAACCGATCGACATCTCATCGTTACGGAGTCGTGCATGTCCGCCAACCCCACCGTCGTCGCCGTCAGCGACGGCGCGCCGTATCAGGTCCGTCTCAGCGACGACCTCGAGCATCATTGGTTCGCCGACGAACCGGCCGGGCAGGGCGGCGCCGATAGCGGTCCGACACCGGAGCGCCTGTTGCTGTCCAGCCTCGGCGCCTGCACTGCGATCACCTTGCGCATGTATGCGGCGCGCAAGCACTGGCCGCTGAGCGCGGTCGAAGTGGAACTGAGCTTCAACCCGGACGGCAAGCCGGCCGAGGGCACCGATATCCGCCGCCGGATCGCGCTGAGCGGCGAACTCAGCGACGAGCAGCGCGAACGCCTGCTGCAGGTCGCCAACGCCTGCCCGATCCACAAGGTCTTGTCGGGCGAAATCCGGATCGCGACGGCGTTGGCGGTGCCGGCGGGCTAGCAGGGCAAGCCGCCATGCCATGGGCGGCCTGCGAGTCGTCGCATGGCGAAAACAGCGCCGCACCGGAATCCGGCGCGGCGCGCACGATCAGGACTTGAGGAACGCCAGCAGGTCCTGGTTGAGTTTTTCCTTGTGGGTGTCGGTCAGGCCGTGCGGGGCGCCGGCATAGACCACGAGCTTGCTGTTCTTGACCAGCTTGGCCGAGGCCCGCCCGGCCGCATCGATCGGCACGACCTGGTCGTCGTCGCCGTGCACGATCAAGGTGGGCACGTCGAACTTCTTCAGGTCTTCGGTGAAGTCGGTTTCCGAGAACGCCTTGATGCTGTCGAAGGTGTTCTTGTGGCCGCCCTGCATGCCCTGGACCCAGAACGAATCGATCATGCCCTGCGACCTCTTCGCGCCCGGCCGGTTGAAGCCGAAGAACGGGCCGCCGGCGAGGTCCTGGTACAGCTGCGAACGGTCGGTGATCGAGCCGGCGCGCAGGCCGTCGAAGACCTCCTTCGGCAGGCCGCCGGGATTGGCGTCGGTCTTGAGCATCAGCGGCGGTACCGCCGAGATCAGGCCGGCCTTCTTGACCCGCTTGGTGCCGTGACGGCCGATGTAGCGCGCGACTTCGCCGCCGCCGGAGGAGAAGCCGAAGAGCGTCGCACCCTGGATGTCGAGATGTTCGAGCAACTGCGCCAGGTCGTCGGCGTAGTGATCCATGTCGTTGCCGTCCCAGGGCTGGCTGGAGCGGCCGTGGCCGCGGCGGTCGTGGCCGATGGTGCGGTAGCCGTGCTCGGCCAGGAACAGCATCTGCGCTTCCCAGCTGTCGGCGCTGAGCGGCCAGCCGTGGCTGAAGACCACCGGCTCGCCGTCGCGCGGGCCCCAGTCCTTGTAATAGATCTGCACGCCGTCTTTGGTGGTGAAAGTGCCCATGGTGGTCGCTCCTGTGCGGTGGGGAAGAGGGGAAGTGTGTTCGATGCGGGCGACACCGGCGTTGACCGGTGTCGCAGGGAGTGGTTTCGAACTCGTAACGTCAACGGCGAAAGCTGAGATCAGGGCGCGGTGTCGACAAGGACCAATTCGGCATCGTCGATGGCGACGACGCGGATCGCGCCCTCGTTGCGGATCGCCGCGCCATCGCGAGCCTGCAAGCGTACGCCGTTGACTTCGACGCTGCCCTTGGCCGGCACCAGATAACCATAGCGGTCGTCGCCGAAGACGTACTCGGCCGATTCGCCCGCGGCGAGGGTCAGGCCGAGCACGCGCGCATCGGCGCGGATCGGCAAGGTGTCCTCGTCGCCTTCGATGCCGCTGGCCAGGGTCACGAAATGACCGGCGCGGTCGCCCTTGGGGAAGGGCTTGCTGCCCCAGGTCGGCGCGCCGCCTCGCTGATCGGGAATGATCCAGATCTGGAAGATGCGGGTGGTGCCGGACTCGAGGTTGTACTCGGCGTGCTGGATGCCGGTGCCCGCGCTCATGACCTGGACGTCGCCGGCTTCGGTGCGGCCGCGGTTGCCGAGGTTGTCCTGGTGGGTGATCGCACCGTCGCGGACGTAGGTGATGATCTCCATGTCGGCATGCGAGTGCGGCGGGAAGCCGGTGTTGGCCTGGATGGTGTCGTCGTTCCAGACCCGCAGCGCGCCCCAGCCCATGCGCTCGGGATCGCGGTAACCGGAGAAGGAGAAGTGATGCTTGGCGTCGAGCCAGCCGTGGTCGGCGCCGCCGAGGCTGTCGTAGGGGCGAAGTTCGATCATGTCGGTGTCCTCGTGGATGAGTGCCGTGTGGCTTGAGGAGAACGATAGGCCGATGCGATCAGGTTTAGAATGGAACCAATGGAAAAGCATTCTTTCCAATATTGACATGGACATTCCCCATGCAGAAACTGCCCGACCTGGAAGCCTGGGCGATCTTCGCCAAGGTCGCCGAAACCGGATCCTTCGCACGCACCGCCGCCGAGTTCGGCCTGTCGCAAGCCACCGTGTCCAAGGCGATCACTCGTCTGGAAACGCGCCTAAAGACCGTGCTGTTCCACCGCACCTCGCGCAAGATGTCGCTGACCGAGAGCGGCCGCGGCGCGCTCGAACGCGCCAGCCGCATCCTCGCCGAGGGCGAAGCGGTCGAAGCCGAGATCACCGCCCAGGCCTCCAGTCCGCGCGGGCTGGTGCGCATCGCCGCGCCGATGTCGTTCGGCATCGCCCACCTGTCGCCGCTGCTGCCCGAGTTCATGGCGCGCTATCCCGACATCGCCCTGGAGATCGTGTTCGACGACGGCGTGACCGACCTGATCGGCGGCGGCTACGACCTGGCCCTGCGGATTTCGACCCTGGCCGATTCGAGCCTGCTGGCGCGGCGTTTGTGCGGCGTGCGCATCCTGCTGGTCGCGGCGCCGTCCTATCTGGAACGGCGCGGGCGGCCGAAGCACCCGCGGCAACTGGCCGACCACGACGCGCTGTTCTACACCTATTCGCGTTTCGGCAACGCCTGGCGTTTCAGCCATAAACGCCACGGCGATTTCTCGATCAGCGTGTCGACACCGCTGCGGGTCAATAATGCCGAGGCCTTGAATCCCGCGCTGCTCGCAGGGCAGGGCCTGGCGCTGCAACCGGAGTTCCTGGTCTGGCGCGAACTACGCAACGGCAAGCTCGAAGTGGTGATGCCGGAGTGGGCGCCGCCGCCGATCGCTTTGCACGTGGTCACGCCGCCGGGCCGGATCCGTCCGGCGCGTGTGCAGGTGTTGATCGACTACCTCGTGCGCAAGTTCGAGAAGGCGCCGTGGGCCGACCCGGGCGAATGAGGCGATTCCTACCCGCGCTACTCAAGCACGGTCGGCTTTCAGCGAGCCGGCAGCCTCCGTCCGCGCCCGCCGCGCCGACAGCAGCATCTGCACCGCGGCGTACAAGGTCACCGCCAACACCAGCCAACGCAGCCATTCCAACGGCAGGGACTTGACCAGGAAGGCCGCGATCAACACGCCGGGAATACCGCCCAAGGTCAGGCCGAAGGCCGCGCGCAGGTCGTAGCGGCCGCTGCGCACGAAGGCCGCGCCGCCGACCGGCATCAGGAAAGCGCAGGCGCCCATCATGATCGGGAACGCCGCGAGCGGATTCATGCCGAGCAGGCTGACCAGGATCAGGCACGGCGCGTACAGGCCGATGCCGAGCATCATCAAGGCACCGAGCACGAAGCTGGCGGCGATGGCGAAGGCGAGCGTCGCGCCGTGCAGACCCAAGGCGTCGCCGCCGCCGGGCAACCATTGCAGATTGGTGGCGAGGAACAGCAGCGCCGAGACCAACAGGGCGATGCCCATGCCGATCTGAATCGCGCGTTTCGGCAACCGCGCCACCACCCGCACGCCGGCCCAGGCGCCGGCGACCGCAGCGGCGATCATCCCGGCCAGGGTGACGAAGTCGACGCTGACCACGGCGATGAAGATCAACGCCTGGACGATGGTCGGCAGCGCATGACCGACATTCAAGGTGCCGGGAATGCGATCGTCGGCGACCCGGCCGCGCAACTTGAAGATCGCGGTGGTAGTGGCGAAAGAGCCGATGCCGAGGGTATCGAAGAAATTGGCGACGAAGCCGGTCAGCCCGTCGCCGGGACGGGGCCACCGCGACACGCCCGCGTCCGCATCGCGATCCTGTTTGCGGCGGGCGCGCTCCAGCGCGTACCAACGCCAGGCATAGGCCAGTGCCAGCAAGGCCAGGGCCGACCAAAGCAGGGCGACCTCGAGGCTCGGACGATTCATGACAGTGCCCCGAGCGGCGGGGGCAAGCGGCTGACGAATTCGACGACGGACATGGCGCCTCCGGACAGGACCCGGGCCATGGTCGGACCCGCGCGCCGACGCGGCTTGTATCGGTTATGCGCTCTGCGTGCGGATAAATGCATAGTCGCCGGGCGCGTCGTGGCGGAACGCCCGGCGCCGGGCCGGTGTCGCTACGCCCGAGCCCGCGACGAGAGTGTGACTTGCATCACTGGATCGGGTCGGTTTCGAGGGCCGGGGTAGGGATCGCCGCTCCTGCCTCGTCTGGATAAGCGAACGCCAGCTCATGCCCTGCGGGGTGCGGTGCCGACGGCGACGACGCGCCATTCTTTCAAGGACGACAGACCATGACCCGCCTTCCGCCTCGCATCGCCCGTGCGCGTGCTCACGGCACGCAACCGAACGCGTCGGCTTCCGGGACGAAGCCGGCACTCGCCAAGGACGGCGAGGGCGCGTGCGCGAACCGCGCAACCGCGCCGCTGACCGCGACGGTCGTGTTGGTCGCCGCACTCTCGGCCTCGCCGAGTCACGGACAAATGGTCGCCGCACCGGAGCTGCCCGGCGGCCAGCGCCCTGTCATCCTGACCGCACCCAACGGCGTGCCCCTGGTCAACATCCAGACGCCGTCGGCCGCGGGTGTGAGCCGCA
Source organism: Lysobacter antibioticus (assembly GCF_001442535.1). Classification (NCBI taxonomy): domain Bacteria; kingdom Pseudomonadati; phylum Pseudomonadota; class Gammaproteobacteria; order Lysobacterales; family Lysobacteraceae; genus Lysobacter; species Lysobacter antibioticus. The sequence goes on from NZ_CP013141.1 coordinate 3,265,368, forward strand.
ACGTCTACCAGCAGTTCAACGTCGGCCCCGAAGGCGCGATCCTCAACAACAGCCGCGGCAACGTCCAGACCCAACTCGGCGGGTGGGTGCAGGGCAATCCGAATCTGGCCACCGGGCCGGCGCGGATCATCCTCAACGAAGTCAACGGCGGCGATGCCAGCCGCTTGCGCGGTTACCTCGAAGTCGGCGGCCAACGCGCCGAAGTGATCATCGCCAACCCGGCCGGTATCGCCGTCGACGGCGGCGGTTTCATCAACGCCAGCCGCGCCACCCTGACCACCGGCACGCCGCAGTTCAACTCCTTCGGCGGCCTCGACAGCTTCCTGGTCCGCGGCGGCACCATCACCATCGACGGCAAGGGCCTGGACGCCAGCAAGACCGACTACGCCGCGATCCTGGCCCGCGCGGTGCAGGCCAACGCCGGCATCTGGGCCAGCGAGCTCAAGGTCGTTACCGGCGCGAATCGGATCTCCGCCGATCACGCCCAGGTCGCCGCGGCGAGCGCCTCCGGCAACGCGCCGACCTATGCCTTGGACGTGGCCGCACTCGGCGGCATGTACGCCGGCAAGATCGTCCTGGTCGGCACCGAAGCCGGACTCGGCGTGCGCAACGCCGGCACCGTGCAGGCGGCGTCGACTTCGGCGACGCAACTCGCCGGCGCCGGCCAACTCGTGGTCACCAGCGCCGGACGCCTGGAGAACATCGGCACCCTGCAGGCCACGACCGATGCTCACCTGAGCGCGTCGACGCTCGACAACAGCGGCCGCGTATCCAGCGGCGCGAACCTCAAGATCGCGACCCAGGGCGCCCTCAACAACCGCATCGGCGAGCAGGGCGGCACGCTCGAAGGCTCGCGTCTTGAGTTGAACAGCGCCGGCGACCTCGACAACCGCGGCGGCACCTTGCGCCAGACCAGCGGCGCGGCGCTGGCCGTGAACGCGCCGAGCCTGAGCAACCGCGGCGGCAGCATCGGCCTGGAGCCGATCGCGCAGACGCCGACACCGGGCACCGGGCCGGGCAATGGCGGCGGCACGCCACCGACCACGCCTGGCGGCGGCACACCCGGCAACGGAAGCGGAACTCCGGGCAGCGGCGAAGGCGGTGGCGTCGTGCCGCCGCCTTACCAGCCGCCGTCGCCGGGCCTGATCGCCGCGGCCGGCGCGGTCCGCAACGACGGCGGGCGCATCTATGCCGGCGGTGCGATCTCGCTGCAGAGCGCGAACCTGGAAAACCAGGGCGGAAGCCTCAGCGTCGCCGACATGACGGTCAGCCAGCCCCGTTTCGACAATCGCGGCGGCACGCTCAACATCGGCAACGTCTTCAACGCCCGGGTCGAACAGTTCGACAACAGCGGCGGCAAGCTCAACGCCGGCCGCTTGAACATCAGCGCGAGCGGCGACCTGCTCAATCGCGACGGCACGCTGACCAGCGCCAGCGACGCCCAGCTTTCGGTCGGCGGAAAACTCGACAACAGCGGCGGCACCATCGCCGCCACGGGCGCCCTCACCGCCACGGTGAGCGGCGCGGCGCTCAACAACGCCGGCACCCTGATCGCCAACCGCGATGTCGGCCTGACCGCGGCTACGCTCGACAACGCCAAGGGCAGCATCCAGTCGGCGCAGGCCGGCACGCGCTTGAATGTGGTCGGCGCCGTGAGCAACGCGCAGGGCCAGATCGGCGCGGCCGGGGATCTGCACCTGCAGGCCGGCAGCCTCGCCAACAGCGGCAGCTTGCGCGGCGCCAACGACGCGACGATCGCGACCGGCGGTGTGTTGAGCAACGACGGCAGCATCACCGCCGGTCGCAACGCACTGATCGCCGCCGGCAGCCTGCAAGGCGGCAACACCGGCGTGCTCGGCGCCGGCATCCAGGCCGACGGCAAACTCGCCGGCGCGGGCGAATTGCAGGTCACCACGAGTGGCGCCCTAGTCGCCCACGGCACTCAGCTCGCCGCCGGCAAGGCGAGCCTGCAGGGCGCGAGCGTGGATATTTCCGCGGGCCAGACCAGCGCTGCCGAAATCGCGCTGACCGCCACTCAAGGCAACGTCGACACCAGCCGCGCGACCGTGGCCACGGCCGGCCGCTTGAGCGTCGCCGCCAACACGAACGGCGCACAGACGCTGATCAACCAAGCCGGCAAGCTCAACGCCGGCGAACTCGATCTCCGCGCCGCCAATATCGCCAACACCCAGGGCGGCGAGATCGTCCAGACCGGCACCGGGGCCAGCACCCTCGCAGTCAGCGGCAGGCTCGACAACGACGGCGGCCGCATCGCCAGCAACGGCCAGGACCTGGGGCTGCAGGGCGCGGCGATCAGCAACCGCGGCGGCAAGATCGAACACGCCGGCAGCGGCGCCTTGAAGATCGCCGGCGGCCGTTTCGACGGCGACAACGGCCAGATCACCGGCAACGGCGGCTTGCTCGTCGAGCTGGCCGGCGCCTTCAACCAGGACGGCGGCAAGACCAGCGCCAAACAGGTCGCCATCGACGCCGGCGCGTTGAGCAATCGCAGCGGACAGATCGTACAGACCGGTACCGGCGCGACCCGCATCGGCGTGCGCGGCGCGCTCGACAACAGCGGCGGCATCCTCGCCAGCAACGGCCAGACCCGCGTCGCCGCCGGCAGCCTCAGCAACCGCGCCGGCACCCTGCGTGCGGCCGAGGGCTCGGCGCTCAGCCTCAGCGTCGACGGCTTGCTCGACAACAGCCTCAAGGGCGAGATCGGCGCCGGCGGCAACCTCGACCTGCGGGCGGGGGGCTTGAACAACGACAGCGGCCGCATCACCTCGGTCGGCGATGTCGCCGTCGACACCCAGGGCGGCGCCGCGAGCAATATCGGCGGCACCATCGCCGGCAACGGCAATACCCGTATCCAGGCGGCCAGCCTCGACAACAGCGGCGGCACCGTCGCCGCGGTGCGCGGCAACCTCGACGTCGCCACCGCCGGCATGACCCGCAACGACGGCGGCAGCCTGCAGGCCGGCGCCAGCACCACGCTCGCCAACGGCGGCTTGAGCAACCGCGGCGGCAAGGTGTTCGGCGACAGCTTATCGGTCGATACCCGCGGCCATGCCCTCGACAACAGCGGCAAGGGCGCGTTGGCGGCGACCAACACCGTCGCTCTGAAGTCGGGCCTGTTGAACAACGACAGCGGCGTGATCCAGTCCGGCAAGGCGATGAGCATCGATACCGGTGGCCAGGCCTTGATCAACACCAACGCCGCCGGCGCCAGCAACGGCCAGGGCGGCATCAGCAGCGCGGACACCCTCACCCTCAACGCCGGCACGGTGAACAACAACGCCGGCTTCATCGGCGCCAAGCAGGCGCTGGTCGCCAACACCGGCGCGGTCAGCAACAGCGGCGGCACGGTGCTGGGCGAAAGCGGCATAAGCATCGACACCCATGGCGCGACCTACGACAACCGCGGCGGCCGTACCCAGGCCAAGGGCGATCTCGCGATCAGCGCCGGTACGGTCGACAACAGCGGCGCGCTGATCCGCGCGCTCGGCACGACCACGCTCAATGCCGGCCACGTCGTCAACGCCGGCACCTCGGGCGCGAACCAGGGCATCGAGGGCGGCAGCGTCGCGATCAACACCGGCGGCCTCGACAACCGCTCCGGCGCGATCCGCGCCGATGCGATCACGACCATCACCACGGGCGGCACCGTCGACAACCGCGGCGGCCTGATCTCGGCCGGCGATACCGTCGCGATCGTCGACCCCAACGCCGCCAACCCGGCGGCGAAGACGCTCGACCTGATCAACGGCAACGGCACCCTGGTCGCCGACAAGCTGCTCAAGATCGATGCCGCGCGCTTCAGCGGCGACGGCCGCGCGGTGTCGGGCAAGGACCTCAGCATCGCCCTGACCCAGGACGTGGTGAACAACGGCGAGGTCGGCGCCAACGGCAACGTCAGCTACACCACGACCGGCAACTTCACCAATCACGGCAAGCTCGCCGCCGGCCAGACCCTGACCGTCGCCGGGCGCAACGTCGACAACAGCGCCGGCGCCGAAATCAGCGCCGGCACCACCATCGTCCGCGCCGCCGACACGCTGACCAATCGCGGCCTGATCGACGGCCACGACACCCGTCTCGACGCCGGCACCCTCAACAACATCGGTACCGGCCGCATCTACGGCGACGCGGTTTCCATCGGCGCCGGCACCGTGAACAACGACGCCGAGAACGTTGGCGGCACGATCAAGGCCGGCACCATCGCTGCGCGCAGCCGCCTGGACATCGGCGCGGGCACCATCAACAACCGCGAGCACGCGCTGATCTTCAGTGGCGGCGACCTGTTCATCGGCGGCGCGCTCAACGGCGAACGCGAGGCGACCGGGCAGGGCGGCACGCTCAACAACTTCAGCGCCGACATCGAGTCGCTCGGCGATATGTCGATCGCGATGGGCCGCATCAACAACTGGGACGTGCACATCCGCAAGGGCCCACAGGCGATGCCGCCGAAGGCACCGACCGTATTGCTGGCGCCGATCGGCGGCAGCGGTTTCTACACCCTCGACCAAGTGATCTTCGTCATGGGCTCGCCGATCGTGTATCTGCGCAACCCCGACGGCACCCCGGGCCAGTTGCTCACTGTCGAGGGCTTCGGCCTGTGGACGACCTCGTATGCGGTCACCGAAGACACAGCGACCGACGTCGACCCCTCGCGCATCGTCGCCGGCGGCGACATGGCGCTGTCGGGCGCCGTGCACAACAAGAGCAGCAAGATCATCGCCGGCGGCACGCTGACTGCCAGCGACGTCACCAACGAAGGTTTGACCGGCAACCGCCGCATCGTCAGCTCGACCATCGTGATGAACCACAAGGGCGAGCTCCAGGGCAGCGTCAGCCATCCCGACATCAACGAAACCATCGACCTGGAGAAATACACCCCGCTGCAGAACGTCAACGCGGTGGAGGGTTACAACCCCGGTACGGCCGGCACGGCCGACGTCGACGCGCACGGCGGTGGCGCAGGCGGGGTGAACGGCGGCGCAGGCCCGGGTGCGGTGGTCGAAGTGCCGGCCCAGGTCGGCGCGGTGATCCGCGCCTCGGGCGCCAGCGCTGGCACGGCCGGCGGTGCGAATGGCGCCGGCGGCACCGGCAGCAACGAGACCATCCCGATGGTCGTGCGCACCAGCCTGCCCAATGCGGCGGTGCCGCGCGCCAGCCTGTTCGGCCTGCGTCCGGATGCGGGCAGTCGTTATCTGATCGAGACCGATCCGCGCTTCGCCAACCATCGCCAGTGGTTGAGCAGCGACTATCTGCTGAGCCGCATGGGCTTCCAGCCCGAGCATCTGCTCAAGCGCCTCGGCGACGGCTTCTACGAGCAGAAACTGATCCGCGAACAGGTCGCACAGCTCACCGGCTATCGCTACCTGGACGGCTTCGGCAGCGACGAAACCCAGTACACCGCGCTGATGAACGCCGGCGCGACCTTCGCCCAGCAATACGGCCTGCGACCGGGCGTGGCCCTGACCGCGGCGCAGATGGCACAGCTGACCAGCGACATCGTCTGGCTGGTCGAACAGACCGTGAGCCTGCCCGACGGAGGCACCCAGCGCGTGCTGGTGCCGCAGGTGTACGTGCGCGTGCGCCCCGGCGACATCGACGGTTCCGGCGCCTTGCTCGCCGGCAACGCGGTGCGCATCGGCAGCGCCGGCGACGTGGTCAACACCGGCACCATCGCCGGCCGCGCGCTGGTGTCGATCACCGCCGAAAACGTCAACAACCTCGGCGGCCGCATCGCCGGCGCCAACGTGGCGATCGACGCGCGCAACGACCTCAACAACATCGGCGGCAGCATCACCGCACGCGACTCGGCGGTGCTGACCGCCGGCCGCGACATCAACATCCGCACCACCACCCAGAACTCGACCGGCCTGCTGACCGGCAACAACATCGACCGCGTCGCCGGCGTCTACGTCACCGATCCGGGCGGCGTGCTGCTGGCCTCGGCCGAACGCGATCTCAACCTGACCGGCGCGATCCTGGCCAACGTCGGCCAGGGCAGCCGCACCTTGGCCAACGCCGGCCGCGACGTCAATCTGGGTACGGTCACGCTCTCCACCTCGGCCCATGTCAGCGGCAGCAGCGGCGACACCACCGCCAGCGGCATCGCCGCGCACAGCCGCGAGGTCGGCTCGCAGATCGTCGGCGGCGGCAGCGTCGCGATCAGCGCCGGCCACGACGTGCAGGCACGCGCGGCCCAGGTAGCCGCCGGCGGCACCCTCGCGGTCAGCGCCGAGAACGACATCCGCATCGACGCGGGCCAGTCCGCCAGCGCGATGCTCGCGGTCAGCCACAGCTCGAGCAAGAAACTGCTTTCGCGCAGCAGCAGCGACAAGATGGACGGCGAAAGCGAAACCCGGGTCATCGGCAGCAGCTTCAGCGGCGACAATGTGGTGATGTCGGCCGGCAACGATCTGGTCGTGCGCGGCAGCGAGATCGCCGCCAACAACCAGGCAGTGCTCAGCGCCGGTCGCGACGTGCGCATCGAAAGCGCGCAGGAGCATTCGCAGTCGGCGAGTTTCGCCTCCAGCAAGAGCAGCGGCTTCAAGCGCAACCTGACCGACGGCCTGACCTACAACAAGAGCTCGCGCAGCGAGTTCGAGATCGGCAGCCGCACCGAACAGGTCGGCAGCAGCGTCAGCGGCGGCAACGTCAGCATCGAGGCCGGTCGCGATGCCCAGATCATCGCCAGCAACGTCATCGCCGATCGCAACGTCGGCATCACCGCCGGCCGCAACATCGACATCCTCGCCGCGCAGGACACCAGCAACACGATCTCGGCCAGCGACAAGAACGATCGGACCCTCAACCTGCGGGTCGGTTATGCGCCCAAGCAGACGTTGTACAGCCGCACCCGCAAGGGCGAGGACGGCACCGGCCAGTCCAGCACCGCGGTCACCAGCCTGATCAGCGCCAACAACGGCAACCTCAGCCTGTATGCCGGCGCCGACCCCAAGTACCAGGGCACCGGGCAGGGCAACGTCACCACCGAAGGCGCCAACCTGCTGGCCAAGAACCGGGTCAGCATTTCCGGCAACGCGGTCAACCTGATGGCCGCGACTTCGAGCGAGGTCAGCAAGAAGCACAAGGAGAGCAGCGGCCACACCATCGGCGCCGAACTCACCGGCTATGTCGGCGGCGCCATCACCAGCCTGTACAAGCGGGTCGAATCGGCGCGCACCACCAGCGACGACCGCCTGCGCGGCGCGCTGGTGCTGAAGTCCGGCTACGACGCCTACAAGCTGGCCAGCGGCGACAAGATCGCCAACGGCGTCAACAGCTTCGGCCAGGGCCAGGATCCGACCAAGGTCGCGTCCGCGGTCGCCGCCGGCAGCAGCGAGGCGGCCCTGGCCAACAATCCCTCGGGAGCCGCGTTCGGCATCGCGGTCAGCGAAAGCCGCACCCGCGAGCGTTCCGACACGGCCAAAGTCAGCACCAGCCAGCGCGGCACCAATATCCAGGCCGGCAGCATCGACATCACCGCCCGCGAATCCGACATCAATATCGAAGGCGGTAAGCTGCAGGCGCGCGACATCGTCCTGGACGCCAAGCGCGACATCAACCTGTACGCCGCGGGCAACACCGCCGCGACCCTGGGCACCAGTTCGGGCAGCAACCTCGGCGGCGGCGTCACCTTCGGTTTCGGCTCGCAGAACGGTTTCAGCATCCAGGTCGAGGCGGGCGCCAAGTCGGGGCGCCAGACCGGTTTCGAGGTCAGTCACGACAACACCCTGGTCACCGCGACCGACTCGCTCAAGGTCAAGAGCGGCCGCGACACCAATCTGCGCGGCGCGCAGTTGGCCGGCGACAGCGTCGAGATGAACGTCGGCCGCAATCTCAACATCGAGACCCTGCAGGACGTCACCAGCTACGTCAGCCGCGAAAGCAGCAGCGGCTTCAGCCTCAGCCTGTGCATTCCGCCGATCTGCTACGGCGAATACGTGTCGGGTTCGGTCAACGCCTCGCGCGATCGCGTCAACCACCTCTACCAGAGCGCCACCGGGCAGAGCGGCATCAGCGCCGGCAAGGGCGGCTACGACATCGTCGTGCGCGGCAACACCGACCTCAAGGGCGGCGCCATCGCCAGCACCGCGGCACCGGACAAGAACAGCCTGACCACCGCCAGCCTGACCACCAGCGACCTGGTCAACCAGCAGCAGACCAACTCGTCCAGTTCCAGCCTGAACATGAGCTTCAGCTCGGGCGCGAATGCGTACTCGCAGGGCACCAGCCTGGCCAGTAACGTCCGCTCCAGCGTCATGAGCACGGCGTTGGCGAACATCAACGGCGGCGCCGGCCTGCCGGCCAAGAACGACGACACCAGCCAGACCCTCAGCGTCATCAGCCCCGGCACCATCAAGATTACCGGCACCGGCAATGCCGAGATCGACGACAAGAGCCGCGAGAACGTGGCCACCTTGACCGTCCGCGACCCGGAAACCGCCAACGGCGCCCTGGTCAACACCCTGACCCTGCAACAGGCCGAGGAGATTCCGAAGCGGCAGCAGGAGGTCAAGGATCGGCAGCGCATCGCCGAGATGGTCGGCGGCGTGATCACCAGCGTGATCGGCGACGTCGCCAGCAAGTACGAATGGAAGGAGGGCAGCCCGCAGAAGATCGTGCTGCACGGTCTGGCCGGCTTGGTGCGCGCCAAGCTCGGCGACGGTAACGCGGCGATCGGCGCCGCAGCCGGTGCGGTCAATGAAGCGCTGTTGCCGGTAATGGCCAAGTTCCTCAAGGAGAACGGCTACGACTACAACGCCGCCGGGCTCAGCGAGGCCGACAAGAAGCGCATCAAGGCCGAGTACGACGACCTGCTGTTGGCCGGCTCGACCATGCTCGGCGCCGCCATCGGTGCCTCCGGCGGCGACACCGCCCTGGGCGCGAACGTGGCCAATGCCGCCACTTCCAACAACTACCTCAAGCACCCCGAGATCCAGCAATGGATCAAGAGCAACAACGCCTGCAAGACCGGCGATGCTGCCGCATGCAGGGCACGCGACGATCTCAACAAGCTCGACGCGGGCCGTCAGGCCGAGCTGAACGTCGCCTGCGTCTCGCCCGATTCACCGCAATGCCGCTCCAAGATCGGCGAGGCCACCGCGGCCTACGAGCAGATCCAGGAACAGCAGTCGGCCATGCGCAATGCGTATGTCAACGGCTTGATCACCGGCAAGGACTACAAGGACTACATCGACAAGAGCAATCTCGAAGTCCGCGATATCGCCGCGCCGGTCGCCGATTGGGCTTACCAGCTGTCGCGCGGCGACAGCAACAACCTGTATTGGGCGATCTTCAAGCAGTACGACAGCGTCAGGTCCGGCAGCGACATCGCCAATGCCTGGGGCACCGGTCAGCCGCCGCGCAACCCGGTGGGCACCAGCCTGGGCGACGTCGCCAGCGTGGGACCGTTGTTGGGGGCCGGTGCGGGTGCCGGCAGCGCCAAGAAGGTCCAGGAGATCGTCGAAGCATTGCCAGGCGCGGGCGAGATCAAGACGGTCAAGGAAACCTTGAACGATTTGCCGAACTACAGTGGATCCATCAAGACCTACACCGCTGCGACTTACAAGGATGCCGCCGGCAACGAAATCGCCACCGGGCACATTCCCTCGTCGAAGGATCTGCGGTGGAACCTGCCGACCGAGCGAACTGGCGATGCGATTCGCGATGCGCCTATTCTTACCCACATAAACGGACCGATCTGGGTGCCAGCGAACAAAGAGCGCGGTAAGTTCGCCGAAGAGGTATTGGACCGGGACATGCGCGGCATCGGCTTGCACAACAACGAGGGGGGGATCGACGTCTTCGACGAGATCCTGGGCGATGCGGTGAGCATCAAAAGCTACGATTGGAACACCACGTCTCGCATCAATAATCCGAACGCCGCCGAGTCGACGATCAAAAGGCAGATTCAGGAGCTGATTAACTACGAAGGCACCGACGGCAAGGGATTGATTGGAAACAGGGCCTTCAATATCGAGCCCCACGACATCAAACGCAAAGCCTTCGAGTTGGTCCTGCCGGCCGAGGGGGGTACACCGCAGCAGATGGCCGCTATCAACCGGGCCTTGCAGTTCGGGCGCGACAATGGTGTGGTGATACGCGTCTTCAGGGCAAAATGAACCATGGAACGATGTGAACAAGGCGCCGCGGTGTATCTGCGGCGCAACGGGCAATTGCTGGTACTGGCGCAATCCCGCGCTTCGAACGGCTTGCTCGGTGGACATGGCAAATTCGCCAAGCTGCAGATCGACGAAGCCGACGAGGCGCTCGGCGTCGCGCTGCGGGCCCGCCTCGAAGACAGGAAGCCGGGCTTCCATCACCCGCATATGCATCGGGAGAAGGAGGCCTTCCAGGCGGTCATGGCCGAGTACCGCAAGGACCGCGGAGTCGAGTCGGACAAGGCCTTCTTCAAGGGCACCCGGATCGTGTCGGTCAGCGTCTATGCCGATCGTATCGAGTTCCGCTCCGCCGACAACACCGGGCCGACGGCACCGTGGATCGAGGACCCGCCGCCGTTGCAGGTCGCGCCCGATGCCTCCGACCTCGAACTGGGCTCGGCGCTCAGGCGCGCCCTGGATGTAGCGAAGGCCTAAGCCGCGGTCGCCGCAAGCCAACTCATTCATCGCACCCCCGGCCGCATCGCTCGCGGGCATGGCAGGTCAGGAGAAGTTCTTGAACGGATTCATTCGCGGCTCGATGCGAGCCACCACCCGCGCGACGCTCATGGCCTGTGCTGTGTCGGTGCCGGCGCTCGCCTCGGCCCAGGTCGCCACCACCCCGCAGCCGATCATCGAGCAGCAGCGCCAGCAGGAACGCGAGCGGGCTTTGCGCGAGCAGAACGAGCGCAGCATCGACGAGCGTCTGCCGACTGGGTTGGCGGCGCCGACCCAGCGTATTCCCGCATCCGAGTCGCCGTGTTTCCGCATCGACCGGGTGCTGCTGGTCGGCGACCATGCCGAGTCGTTCCAGTGGGCGCTCGATCGCCTCGACGGCCCCGACGGCGACGACCCGGCGCTGGGCCGTTGCCTCGGCACCGACGGCGTCAACGTGGTCATGGAACGCGTCCAGGCGGCGGTGATCGCCAAGGGCTGGGTGACCACGCGCGTACTCGCCGCACCGCAAGACCTGTCCCAGGGCACGTTGACCCTGACCCTGCTGCCCGGGCGCATCGCCGCGATCCGGCTCGGCGCCGATTCCGCATCGCCGTTGCTCGGCAGTTCGGCCCTGTTGCTCAGCGCGATTCCGGCTCGCGTCGGCGACCTGCTGAACCTGCGCGATATCGAACAAGGCCTGGAAAACCTCAAGCGTGCGCCGACCGCCGACGCCGACATCAAGATCGAGCCGTCCAGCGCCAAGGACGCCAAGCCCGGCGACAGCGACTTGGTGGTCAAGTACGTGCAGCCGCGCCACTGGCGGGTGAGCCTGAACCTCGACGACAGCGGCACCGATTCGACCGGCCGTAACCAGGGTGGCGCGACCTTGTCGCTGGATAATCCGTTCGGCCTCAACGACCTGTTCTACGTCAGCGCCAACCACGGCGTCGCCAGCCCGCTGTTCCACGGCGCCGCCAAGGGCAACGAGAGCCAGACCGCGCATTACTCCTTGCCCTACGGTTATTGGGCGCTGGCCCTGACGGCATCGCAGAGCGAGTATCACCAGCGCGTCGCCGGCCTCAACCAGGCCTATGTCTATTCGGGCGAGAGCGGTAACGGCGAGATCAAGGTCTCGCGTCTGCTGTACCGCGACCAGCACCGCAAGACCGCGATGGCGCTCAAGGCCTTCCGTCGCTCCTCGCGCAACTTCGTCGACGACACCGAGATCGAGGTGCAGCACCGCGTGGTCGGCGGCTGGGAGCTGAGCCTCAATCACAAGGAGTTCGTCGGCAGCGCGACCCTGGAAGCCACCGTCGCCCACAAGCGCGGCACCGGCGCCTTCGGCTCCATCGTCTCTCCCGAAGAGAGCTTCGGCGAAGGCACCTCGCGCATGAAGCTGTATACCGCCGAGTTCAGCCTCACCGCACCGTTCAAGCTCGATATCGCCGGTGGCGAGCGCCGACTGCGCTACGTCGGCTTGGTACGTGCGCAATGGAACCGCACGCCCCTGACCCCGCAGGACCGCTTCGCGATCGGCGGGCGCTATTCGGTGCGCGGCTTCGACGGCGAAACCAGCCTGGTCAGCGATCGCGGCTGGCTGATCCGCAACGATCTCGGTTGGGTCCCTGGCCAAAGCGGTACCGAACTCTATGTCGGTATCGACTACGGACGCGTCGGCGGCCGCTCGGTCGCCGAGCTGATCGGCCGCGACCTCGCCGGCGGCGTGGTCGGCGCACGCGGCGGCTGGAAGCGCTTGAGTTACGACCTGTTCGCCGGCGCACCGATCTCCAAACCGCGCGGCTATCCCACCGCCGACATCAGCTTCGGCTTCAATCTCAGCGCGAGCTTCTAGCGCACGGGCGGGTCAGGGCGCAGGCTTGCGGTAAACCACGATGATGGTCAGGTCTGCATCGCCGAATTGGCGCAGGCCGTGGCGACTGCCGCGGCGGGTGAGGATCGCGTCGCCCGGACCGACCTGGCGGCGGTGACCATCGAGCATCAGTTCGCCGCGCCCGGACAGGACGTAATAGATCTCGTCTTTGTCGTTGGTGTGCTCGCCGATGCTCGCGCCCGGATGCAGGCTGCGCTGACGGAACACGAGGTCGAAGCCTTCGGCCTGGGCGAAGAACGGATAGGCCGTGGTGCGGCCTTCGCCTTCGTGCGGGCCCGGTTGCGCTTGCGCGATGTCGCGAGCCTGCTCGACATACGAATCCGAGCGCGGCTTCGAAGACGGGGCCGCGGCATGGGCCGGCGCGATCGCTGTCGCGGCGAAGGCAACGGCAACGGCCGAGCATCGGCGAATCGATGGCAGGTTCATGCTGGACTCCATGGATGGCGGCGCTCAGCGCGCCAGCCAGCCTCCGTCGACAGGTAAGACCGCACCGTTGACGTAATCCGATGCGCGACTTGCGAGAAATACCGCCGCGCCGCCGATGTCCGACGGCTGTCCCCAGCGGCCGGCCGGAATCCGCGCCAGGATGTCGCGGTTGCGTGTTTCGTCGGAGCGCAGTTGCGCGGTGTTGTCGGTGGTCATGTAGCCGGGCGCGATCGCGTTGACGTTGAGCCCCTTGCCGGCCCATTCGTTGGCGAGCAGGCGGGTGATGCCGGCCAGGCCGGACTTGCTGGCGGTGTAGGAGGGCACGCGGATGCCGCCCTGGAACGACAGCATCGAGGCGACGTTGATGATCTTGCCGCGTCCGCGGGCGACCATGCCGCGCCCCACCGCCTGGGCAAGAAAGAACGCGCTCTTGAGATTGACGTTCATGACCGCGTCCCAGTCGGCCTCGCTGAAATCGAGCGCGTCGGCGCGACGGATCAGGCCGGCGTTGTTGACCAGGATGTCGACGGCCCCCAGGGTTTCGACCGTTTCGGCGACGATGCGGTCGATCGGTTCCAGGCTGGACAGATCGGCTTGCAGGGGCAGCAGCCGGCGGCCCAGGCCGCGCACGAGTGCGGCGGTCTCGTCCATCGTGCCGCTGGCCACCGCGGCGATGTCGGCGCCGGCCTGGGCCAGCGCCAGAGCGATGGCCTGGCCGAGCCCGCGATTGGCGCCGGTCACCAGGGCGACCGTGCCGTCGAGGCCGAATGGGTCGCGCGGATGCGGATCGGTGTTCATGCGCGCGCCCTCACTTGAGTTGGCAGATGTCGAGCTGGTGCATGTCGGTGTAGTCGAGGTTCTCGCCGCCCATCGCCCAGATGAAGCAATAGTTCTGCGTGCCCGAGCCCATGTGGATCGACCACGGCGGCGACACGACGGCCTCGTCGTTGCGGATCACGATATGGCGCATCTCGGCCGGCTCGCCCATGAAGTGCATGACCCGCTGGTCGCCGAGTTCGAAGTAGAAATAGACCTCGGAGCGGCGGTCGTGCAGATGCGGCGGCATGGTGTTCCAGACGCTGCCCGGCTTGAGTACGGTCAGGCCCAGCAGCAACTGGCAGGAGCGGCAAGTGGCCGGCACGATGTACTGATAGATCACCCGCTCGTTCGAGGTCTCCAGCGCGCCGCGTTGCAGCGGCACGGCCTGGTCGATGGAGATATGCACGGTCTCGTGGCGCGCATGCGCGGGTGTCGAGGCCAGATAGAACTTGGCCGGTTCGGCGGCATCGTCGGAAGCGAACACGACGTTCTGCGTGCCCATCGGCACGTAAAGGCCGTCCTTCGGCTTGAGCGCATAGGTCTGGCCGTCGACGCGCACGCTGCCCGCCCCCTGGCCGACGTTGACGATGCCGAGTTCCCTGCGTTCCAGGAACGACTTGCCCGCGGCCGAGGCCGGCTCGCTGTGCTGCGGCAGCGCGATCGGCGCGTGGGTCGGTGCAGCGCCGCCGATGACGAAGCGTTCGTTGTGGGAGTAGTTGAGACGAACCTCGCCGTCGGCGAACAGATCGCCGATGAGGTAGCGATCGCGCAGTTGCTCGTTGCTGGCGCCGGCCATCATGTCGGGATGGGTGGCGTGGTAGGTCTTTTGGAACATCGAAAGCTCCGTCGGGTCGGGGCCCCGGGCCGGCGGCGGGGCCGGGGTAGGGACGATTCTAGACCGGAAGGTTAACCGGTGTCATTCGTTGCGAGGACGATGGGCTTGGGGCTGATGTTTGCGCTTTGAGGGGGCCGCGAGGTGTGGCCGCTTTCCCTAAATACCGTTTTATATCAATCGATTAATGCCGGTATATGAAGCGTTGAATTAAATGCGCCGACGGCGCTGCGACGGCGAAGCCGGACAGTTTGGAGGCCCCCCCTGTAGGAGCGGCGTAAGCCGCGACCACGGGACGTGCAGAAACAACAACGCCGATATCGCTCATCGAAGCGGCGTGCTTTCGCAAAGGGTAGGAGCGGCGTCCCACTGGATTTCCTTCGGTCACAAGCCGCGACCAACGGACGCGCAGAGGCGACAAAGCCGATATCGCTCATCGAAGGAGCGTGCCTTCGCGGGTAGGAGCGGCGCAAGCCGCGACCGCGCCGTAACGGGTTTGCGGCGTTTCTCTCAAGCCAGATCAAGATCAAGATCAAGATCTAGATCAAACGCCAAGAGCTTCCGCCACTAAAGCGGCGGGTTACTTTCTTTTGTCATAAGCAACAAAAGTCCGTCTGGATTCCCTTCGGTCAAAGGTAACCAAAGAAAAATGCTTTTCTTTGAATCACCAGCCCGCACGAGCGATGCTTCCGCAGGGATTTTTCATACGGGACATCCCTGTCCCGATGAAAAACGGCGCGCATCCCTGCGCGCCGCCCTTCGGGTCTTCGATTGCCTTCGCTAGTGCGCGAGGACGCACAGCAACCGCAACTGCAACTGCAGTTTCAGAATCTTTACGGCAACGGCAACGGCAACGGCAACGGCGCGAAGCCTGCTGGCGGCCGCAGGCGGGGAGTCGTTGAAATTCGACTTGGAGGTCGGCGGAACGGCCGCCCGGCGACTCAACGCGCAGGCGGTTGGCAGGAGTCGCGGACGATCAGGTGGGGGCGGACGCTGGCCGCTGCCAGTGCCGAAGCGGCGGCCGGTTCGGCCAGCAGCATCGAGGCGGCGATACGGCCCATGTCGCGGATCGGCAAACGCACCGAGCTCAGCGCGGGCCACAGGCGCGAGGCCAGCGGGCTGTCGTCGAAACCGATCACCGACAGCTCTTGCGGAATGCTGATGCCGGCGCGCAAGGCCACTTTGTAGACGCCCGCGGCCATCTCGTCGTTGCCGGCGAAGATCGCGGTCGGCCGCTGATTGCCGGCCAACAGGCGCTCGGCCGAGGCGACGCCGGACTCGAAGGTGTAGCCGGCTTCGACCACGCGCTCGCGCGGCAGTTCGATGCCGCGCTTGGCCAGCGCCTCGACGAAGCCGGCGGTCCGCTCGTGCGCGGAGCGATAGCTGCTCGGGCCGGTGATCAGGGCGATGTCGCGGTGGCCGAGCGATTGCAGGTAATCGGCGGCCTCGGCGGCACCGTCGCGGTCGTGGGTGATGACCATGCGCGAGGCCTGGTCCAGCGAGACCGAAGCGATACGCGAATAGCGGCAGTCGATCTCGGCCAGCATGTCGGCCAGGGCCTGGTCTTCGGATACGCGCGGCACCAGCATCACCCCGTGCAGTTTCTGCTGTTGCACGAAACGACGCACGCCGTCGATGTAGCCCGGGCTGCGGCTGTCGCAGGGGTGCACCACCAGCTCGAAGCCCGAATCGCGGATCGCATCGAGCGCGCCGTATTGCATGTTGACGATGTACTGCGCGGTCGGGTTGTCGTAAACCATGCCGATCAGGAACGAGCGACGGAAGGCCAGGCCGCGGGCGAACGGGTCCGGGGTGTAGTTGAACTCCCGCATCACCGCTTCGACCCGGTCGCGGGTTTCCTTGTGCACCAGCGGCGATTGGTTGATCACCCGCGAGACGGTCTTCTTCGACACTTCGGCCAGGCGCGCGATGTCGTTGATCGTCTGCGCCTTGCCGGGCACCGCGCTCGCGCTCTTGGCCGGCGGTGCGATGCGTTCAGTTTTCTTGCGCGGCGGCATGGACAAGGCGAGGGGGACCGAAGGGATAGGGGGATTCTAGCCCGCATCGCAGGCCGAGCGCGCCCGCGTCCGCCTGCGGCGACGGTCCGCACCCGTGCTCAATGCTTCAGCAAGGCCGGCAGCCACAGCGACAGTTCCGGCACGAAGGTCACCACCAGCAAGACGCCGAGCGCGGACAGCCAGAACGGCCAGATCGTGCGCAAGGTCTCGCCGATGCTGATCTGGCCGATGGCGGTGCCGACGAACAGTACCGAACCCAGCGGCGGCGAAATCAGGCTGATGCCGCCCTTGAGGATCAGGATGATGCCGAAGTGCACCGGGTCGACGCCGATGGCCTTGGCCAGGGGCAGGAAGATCGGCGTGCAGATGATGATCATCGGCGCCAGGTCCATGAAGGTGCCGAGCACCAGCAGGATCAGGATCATCAGCAACAGCAGCAGGTTCTTGTCGGTGGTCAGCCCGGTCAGGGCCTCGACCGCGGCGCTGGGCACCTGCAGATAGGCCAGCAGCCAGCCGAACGACGCCGCCGAGGCGATCACGAACAGGATCATGCCGGTGGTACGGGCGGCGCCGGCGACCGTCTCCAGGAAATCCTTCCAGCGCAGCTTGCGGTACACCAGGGTGGTGACCAGCAATGCATAGACCACCGCGATCGCCGCGCTTTCCACCGCGGTGAAGATGCCGGCGCGGATGCCGACGAAGATCAAGGCCACCAGCAGCAGCCCGGGCAGGGCCGAGACGAAACGGCGCAGCACGATGCCGAAGCCCGGGAACGGCTCGATGGCATAGCCGCGGCGCCGCGCGATGATCCAGCAGGTCACCATCAGGGTTACGGTCATCAGCAGCGCCGGCACGATGCCGGCGGCGAACAGGTCGGCGATCGAGATGCTGCCGCCGGCCGAGGCCGAGTACAGGATCAGGTTGTGCGAGGGCGGCACCAGCAGGGCCACCATCGCCGCGGTCATGGTGACGTTGACGGCGAAATCGCGGTCGAAGCCGCGCTTGACCATCTGCGGGATCATCGCCCCGCCGATCGCCGATACGTCGGCGATGGCCGAACCCGAGACGCCGCCGAAGAACAGCGACGACAGCACGCTGACCTGGCCCAGGCCGCCGCGCAAATGCCCGACCAGGGCCGAGGCCAGGCCGATCAGACGCTCGGAGATGCCGCCGCGCAGCATGATCTCGCCGGCGAAGATGAAGAGCGGGATCGCGATCAGCGAAGCCGAACCGGCGCCCGCGGCGGTCTGCTGGACCACCACGATCGGCGGCAGGCCGATGTACATCAGCGTCGCCAGCGCCGCCGACGACAGCGAATAGGCGACCGGCACGCCGATCAGCAACAGCACGGCGAACACGCCGAACAGGATCGTGACTTCCATCAGGGGCTCCCTTCGATACGGGACGACGGCGCATACACCTGCGCGATGCGTTGCAGCGCGAACACGCTCATCAATGCGCCGCCGATCGCCATCGGCGCGAACGCGGCGCTTTGCGGCAAGGGCGCGCCGGCCATCGGTATGTCCAGCCCGTCGAGCAGCAGTTCGCCGCCCCAGAACGCCAGTGCGGCGCCGATGACCGCGATCACCGTTTGCGACAGGGCGGTCAGGAACCGCCGCAGCGGTGGCGGCACGACATGCAGCAGGATGAAGAAGCCGAAGTGCGAGCCGCGATGCACGCCGGCCGCGGCGCCGAAACTCATCGCCGTGTTGAGCAGGATCAGCGCGACCGGCTCGGTCCAACCCGGCGAATCGTTGAGTACATAACGGGCGAACACCTGCACCGCCTGCACCGCCACCATGCCGACCAGGGCGGCGCCGGCGACGGCGACGGCAAGAGCGGCGATACGGTCCAGCATGCCGCTGGACGTGGGGGACAGGACCTGCGGATCGACATCGCGTGCTTCATTCACGGGTAGGGCCTCAAGCCAGTGAGCGTACGTCGCGGTACAGCGCTTCGAGCGCTGGCACGCGGTGGTAGTCGTCCAACAGCGGCGCCACCGCCTTGCGGAAGGCGGGCAGGTCGCAGTCGTTCATGCGCACGCCCGCCTCGAACAGCGAGCGCCGCGCGACCGCCTCGGATTCGTCCCACAGGCGCCGCATTACCGCCACCGAGGCGCGGGCGATCTCCAGCAGCAAGCCGCGATCGCGCGGCGCCAATGCGTCGTGACTGCGTTTCGACATCAGCAGCACGTCCGGCGCATAGGAATGCTCGCTCTGCGACCAATGCCGGGCGGCCTCGAACTGCCGGCTCGAATGAAAGCTGCGCAGATTGTTCTCGGCGCCGTCGATCAAATGGGTCTGCAGGGCCGAGAACACTTCGCCGTAGGCCAGGGGCGTGGGGTTGCCGCCGAGCAGGCGGATCATGCGCATGAAGATGTCCGACGACGGTACGCGGAACTTGAGTCCGCGCATGTCGGCCGGCGTGCGGATCGGCTGGCGCACGTTGTAGAAGCAGCGCGCTCCGCAGTCGTACATCGCCAGGCCGACCAGTTCGCGCGCAGCGAAGCCGCGCAGGACCTGCGCGCCGACCGCGCCGTCGAGCACCCGGCGCAGGTGCGCGACCGAGTCGAACACATAGGGCAGCGACAAAACCTGGGTCAGCGGAAAGGCGTTATTGAGGGCGCCGCTGTAGACGCGGGTGATGTCGATGGCGCCGAAACGCGCCATATCGATCGCCTCGGACTCGCGGCCGAGCTGGCCGGAGTGGTACATGCGCAGGCGCAGACGTCCGCCGGTCGCGTCCTCGAGTTGGCGGCCGATCCAGTCGACCGCGGCGACGGTGGGATAGTCCTTGACGTGGACGTCGGTGGCGGTGAGCACGCGCGCGCCGTCGCCGCCCCATGAGGTGGAAGCCGCGCCCGCCGACAGACCGGCCGCGCCGAGGCCGAGCAGGAATTTGCGTCGCGTGGTCATGACCGGCTCTCCATCGTCGCGGTGGCGGTGGTGGTCTCGCAGGCCAGGCGGCCCCAACGACCGAAGTCCACGCAGGCGGACTGACCGGCGAGGATGTCGTGAATGCCGGTGGCCGCGCCAGTGGTGACGTGCATGCCGGCGCTCAGCGGATAGCCGCGCCGCGCGCAACGCCCCAGGGCAAAGGCCAAGGCCGCCAGCGGCCCGCCGGGTATGCAAGCGGCGCCGCCGGTTCCGACCGGTCGCTGGTCGATGAAGCTTTCGCAGGTCAGTTCGCGATCGTCGAGCCGGCGCCAGTCGGCGATCGCCGGGCCGACGATCAGGCCGGCGTTGTTGCCGAAATCCGATACCACCACCGCCGGGCCGAGCAGATTGATCGACGCCAAGGGGCTGCCGGCCAGTTCGATGCCGATCGACAGGGAAGCGACCAGTTCCGCGGCTTCGTCTGCGCTGTACTCGGTTTTGCCGGCGGGAGCATCGCTGCCGAGGGTGAATACGTATTCGGCCTCGATCGCGGCGAAGCCATGCTCGATCACCGCGAAGCGCCCCGTTTGTCCCCCCGGGACATTCTGTACCGCGCCGGCGAAGATCGGACCGACCAGGCGGTCTTCGCCGAGCGTGGCTTGCCAGGCGTCCGGAATGCGCCCGACTTTCCAGCCCGCGACGGCTTGCCGCCATAGCGCGATGGCCTGGTCCTGGACCCGGTAGCCGGCGTCCAGAGTCTGCGGTTGCAGGCCTGGATAGGCCGCAAGCGCCTTCGCCTCCCAGCGGGCTCGCACCAGACGGATCGCGATCGCCAGCTCGTCGCGCTGGTCATCGAACGGGTGTGTTGGCATGCCTGAACGGTCCCCCCGGGGCTCGATTGTGCGTCCGGGTGTTGTATAGGAAACCGGTGTCATTGACAATCCGGCGTATGCTCGGATCAGACCTGGGAGGGCGCGATGGGGAGTGGCGAGGTGGGGCAAGGCATCGGCGGCAAGGCGGCGGAAAACGATGGACGCAGGCACGGCAGCAGGGCGGTGCGCAGTGTTCTGCTGGCGATATTCGCCGCGATCGCCGGCATCGCAACGGCGCAGCCCTCGACGAGCTCCGCCGCCGATGGCGCCGCGCGGGCTTTGGCCTTCCCCGGCGCCATGGGTTGGGCGGCGCATACGCCGGCAGGGCGCGGCGGCAAGATCCTGAGGGTCACGACCCTGGCCAGCGAGGGCCCCGGTTCGTTCGCCGAAGCGGTGGCGACGCCCGGCCCGCGCATCGTCGTGTTCGAGGTCGCCGGCGTGATCGATCTGGCCCGTAAGGAACTGCGCATCAGCGAGCCTTACCTGACTATCGCCGGGCAGACCGCGCCGCAACCGGGCGTGACCTTCATTCGTGGCGGCCTGACCATCGCCACTCACGATGTGGTCGTGCGCCATATCCGGATACGGCCCGGAGAAGCCGGGCTGGAAAAACGCGCGGGCGTGGATTTCGACGCCATCAATACCGTGCGCGGCGCCCACGACGTGATCGTCGATCATTGCTCGCTGACCTGGGCCACCGACGAAAACCTGTCGGCCTCGAGCACGCGTTTCGCCGGCGAAAGCGAGGCCGAGTGGATGCAGGCCGCCTCCAGGCGCATCACCTTCAGCAACAACCTGATCGCCGAAGGCCTGGCCAACGCCACCCACGGCAAGGGCGAGCATTCCAAGGGCAGTTTGATCCACGACCACGTCAACGATGTCCTGATCGTGGGCAACCTGTATGCGCACAACTACGAGCGCAATCCGCTGTTCAAGGGCGGGGCGCGCGGCCAGGTCCTCAACAACCTGATCTACGATCCGGGGCAGCGGGCGTTGCACTACAACCTGATCGCCGAGGAATGGCTGGGCCACGCTTATTCCAGCGGCGAGATGGTGCTGCGCGGCAATGTGATGCGTGCCGGCCCATCGACCGAGGACGTCGCCTTGCTCATGGTCGGCGGCTCGGGCGACCTGGCCTATTACGCGGACGACAACATCGCGGTCGACCGGCTCGGCCGGCCCCTGCCGCAAGTCGGCCGCTATACCACGACGCCGCTCGCGGTGACCGAAATGAAACAGGCGCCGGCGCTGCCGTTCGGCATGCGTCTGCTGCCGGCATCGCAGGTGCAGGACGCGGTGGTCGCGAATGCCGGTGCGCGGCCCTGGGACCGCGACGACATCGATCGCCGCATCCTGGCCGACACCGTAGAAGGACGCGGCAAGATCATCGATAGCGAGAACGAGGTCGGCGGCTATCCGAAGGTCGAGCCGGTCCGGCAAGCCTTCGTCGCCGCGGACTGGGACCTGGCGACGATGGAGCCGTTGAAACCGCTGCCGCGCCGCGCGCCCTTGCGCTGAGGCCGCGATGCCGGATCCCGGACGCCGCGACAGCTTGAAGGCGCTCGCAGGCGCGCTGGCCGGCGCCTGCCTGCCGTCCGCGGCCGTGGCGGCCGCTACAGCCCCGTCATCGGCGGCCTTTGCGCATCCGAGCACGGAGACCCCGGTCGCCGCGACCCGCAGCGGCCGCGTGCGCGGCTATCGCGATCGCGGCGTGCTCGTCTTCAAGGGCATTCCCTACGGCGCCGACACCTCCGCGCGCCGCTTCATGCCGGCGCTGCGCGAGCGGCCCTGGCACGGCGTTCGCGATGCGCTCGTGCACGCGGCTTCGGCGCCGCAACGCAAACCGGATGCCCGCATCAGCGAAGATTGCCTGTACGCGAACGTGTTCACTCCGGCGCTGCGCGACGGCCTCGCGCGGCCGGTGCTGGTGTATCTCCACGGCGGCGGCTACGACAGCGGCTCGGGCAGCAGCCCGCTCTACGATGGCGTGCGTCTGTGCCGCCGCGGCGACGTCGTGGTGATTACCCTCAATCATCGTTTGAACGCTTTCGGCTATCTGTATCTGGCACAGCTCGGCGGCGACGACTACGCCTGGTCCGGCAATGTCGGCCAACTCGATCTGATCCAGGCCCTGCACTGGGTGCGCGAACACGCGGCCGAGT
Organism: Lysobacter antibioticus; assembly: GCF_001442535.1. Taxonomy (NCBI): domain Bacteria; kingdom Pseudomonadati; phylum Pseudomonadota; class Gammaproteobacteria; order Lysobacterales; family Lysobacteraceae; genus Lysobacter; species Lysobacter antibioticus. The sequence goes on from NZ_CP013141.1 coordinate 3,287,877, forward strand.
TCGGCGGCGACGCCGGCAACGTGACCCTGTTCGGCCAGTCCGGCGGCGGCGCCAAGATCGCCACTTTGATGGCGATGCCTGCGGCGCAAGGATTGTTTCACCGTGCCCTGACCACGAGCGGGCAACAGGTCACCGCGGCCGGGCCGCGCGCCGCGACGCAGCGTGCGCAACACCTGCTCGATGCGCTGAAGATCGCGCCGGAAGAGCTCTCGCGGCTGCGGGCTCTGCCGCTGCAGACCCTGGTCGAGGCGACGTCGCTGCGCGATCTTTCGCGGATCGAGGACACCGCGCTGTATTTCGGGCCGGTGCTGGATGCGAAATCGCTGCACCGGCATCCTTTCTATCCCGACGCGCCCGCACAATCGGCCGCGATCCCGATGGTGATCGGCAACACCCGCGACGAAACCCGTGCCTTCCTCGCCGGCGATGCGGCCAGCCTCGCCCTGGGCTGGGACGAACTGCCCGGCAAACTGCGCGAGCACCAGTACGTCGACCTGGACCCGGACACGGTGGTCGCCGAATACCGCCGCCTGTATCCCGACTACACGCCGTCGCAGATCTTCTTCGCCGCGACCACCGCCGGCCGCTCGTGGCGCGCAGCGATCATCGAGGCCGAGACCCGGGCGCGCCAGGGCGCACCGACCTGGGTCTATCAACTGGACTGGGGTTCGCCGCTCGACGGCGGGCGATGGGGTGCCATGCATACGCTCGACATCGCCCTGATGTTCGACAACACCGGACAAGCCGGCTCGCGCACCGGCGACGACGCACAGGCACGGGCGCTCGCGGCGCGCATGAGCGATGCCTTGATCGCCTTGGCGCGGCACGGCGACCCGAATCACGACGGCTTGCCGGCCTGGGCGCCGTACTCGCTGCAGCGGCGCGAAACCCTGTTGTTCGATGTGCGGCCGCGTCTGGTCGAGGATCCGCGCGCCGGCGAGCGCAGGCTTTATGAGCGCGTGCCGTTCGTGCAGCGCGGGACGTTCTAGCCTCGCAAAGCCGTGCCCGGCCGAGGCGTTGCGGCCCCGGCTGGAACCGGCCGCAGGCACCGTGCCGGTGGCCTCAGCGCTGCGCTCAAGGGCAGGCCGAGCAGACTCAGGCCATCGGCGACTTCCGCGGCCATGCATCGCGCGCCCACGGGCGAGAAATGGGTGTCGTCGCGCAAGCCTTCGGGGTAGTTGCCGTGCTCGCCGGGTTGCAGCCACAGGAACAAGGCCTTGGAGCCCGCATCGCCCCATGCGCCGAGCACGGCCTGGCTGCGCCGCTCCATGTCGATCAACGCCACCGCGCGTTCGCCCGCGACCTGCCGGACCAGGCCGGGGTACTCGCCATGGCTGTCGACGACTGCGCCGGCCCGGTCGAAACGGCGCCGCGCCACCGGCGTCAGCAGGATCGCGGTGGCGCCGCGCTCGCGGACCTGATCGACGAAACGTTCGAGGTTGCGCCGGTAGTCGGCCGGCGGGGTGTAGCGATCGGGCTTGTTGCTGGATTGGTCGTTGTGGCCGAACTGGATGAGTACGTAATCGCCCGCGCCGACCTCGTCGAGCAAATCCTGCCAGCGTCCTTCCTCGATGAAGCTGCGCGTGCTGCGACCGTTCATGGCGCGATTGTCGAGCCTGATCCGGCCCGCCTGGAACTGCGCCTCGAACGCCTCGCCCCAGCCGGTCTCGGGGCGCTTCTCGGCGCGCTTGATCGCCATGGTCGAGTCGCCGGCCAGGAACACGGTCGGCACCGGATCGGCGCAGGCCGTCATAGGCCACCAGGTCAGACAAGCGAACAACAGCAGGCCACGCAACGACAAGCTATGCATCGAAGCACCGATGAGAAGGGGAAGGGCTCGGTCGAGCGCGAAAGCTCTGCGCGGCCGTCGCAGCCGGTGCGACTCGTTCCAGCGAGCCGCACCGGTTCGCGTCGCGAGGCGGCGCCTTACAACTTGAAACGCAGTCCGAGAAAGTACTGGCGGCCGGTGTGGTGATAGACCGAGACGCGATCGGCGAGCGAATCCACCCACTGGTCGTTGTATTCGTCGGTCAGGTTGAGGCCTTCCAGGGTCAGCTCCAGCTTGTCGTTGATCTTCCACGACGCCGACATGTCGATGGTGGTGGTGCCCTTGGTGCCCTCGACGTCGGCGTTGTTGCGGCCCGGCACCGTGGTCAGGTAATCGTCGCGGTAGGCGGCCGAGACGCGGGCGCTGAAACGCTCGCCTTCGTAGTACAGGGTCGCGTTGTAGGCGTTCTTGGACAGCCCGACCAGGTCGGTCTTGAGCGCCGAGGCGCCGGCGGCGGTGACGTATTGGATTTTCGAATCGACGTAGGTGTAGTTGAACTGCACGCCGAAATCGTTCCAGAAGCCAGGCAGGAAGCTGAAGGGTTGTTGATAGCTGAACTCGACGCCGCGCAGCTTGCCGCCCGGCGTGTTGACCGGAATATTGAACTGGAACTCGTCGGTCGGCAGCGCGCCGGTACCCGCCAACAGCTCGTTGGGCAGACCGGAGCTGTTGTAAGGGCGGATCTCGCGCGAGGTCTGCACGAAGCTGTCGATGTTCTTGTAGAAAAATCCGACGCCGAGCAGGGCCTCTTCGGCGAAATACCACTCCAGGCCCAGGTCGTAGGTCTTGGCGCGGAACGGGTCGAGCAGGGGATTGCCGCCGGCCACGACGCGGTTGCCGCCGCTCACGCTCACCGTCACGCCGGGCGTCAGGTTGGCCAGGCCCGGCCGCGACATCACCTTGGCCGCGCCGAAGCGGATCAGGAAGTCCGGAGTGATATCGGCGACCAGGTTCAACGAGGGCAGGGTGTCGTTGTATTCGCGCTCGACCGTGGTCAATACCGGGGTGGTGCCGGCCAGGGCGAAGCCGGTCGAAGACTGCTTGGTCTTGACGTGGCGCACGCCGAAGTTGCCGCTGATCGGGATCTCGCCCAGGTTCGTCGAGAAATCGGTCTGCAGGTAATAGCCCAGGTCCTTCTCCTCGACGCTGCGATTGTTGCCGCGGGCGCTGGCCACGTCCGGCGAAAGCGCGAAGGTGCCGGAGTTGCTGTAGATGTCGAACAGCCGGTCGAAGGCGCCGATGTCCGGGATCAGCCAGCGCGAATCGTTGGCGCCACCGACGCTGGTGCCCTGCAGGGCGACCGAGCGGGTCAGGTCGGCCAGGCGGGTGCCGGCCGGTAACGACGGCACGGCCAGCTCGGAGACACGGCGCATTTCGCTGCTGTCGAACTGGTATTTCTTCGACTGGATGCCGCCCTTGAGCTTGAACCCCGGCGCGATCGTCCAGCGGAAATCCAGTTGACGGTTATCGAAGGTGTTTTCCGAGGCCTGCGGGCGCAGACGGATCTCGGAAACGCCGTTGGCGAAGCTCCAGGCAGCGGGGTCGTTGACGTCGAAACCGTTGTCGATGATAGGCAGGCGACTGCTGTCGCGGTAATCGTAGACATAGCCCTGCGCGTTGCTGCGATCGAGGGTGATCGTGGTCTGGATCGGGTTGTCGAACTCCGACTTGGCCCGGCCGATCTGTCCGCTCACCGCGAAGTCGTCGCTGAACTTGTGCTCGCCGTAGAAATTGGCCTGGCTGAACTTGGTGCTGAGCTCGTCGTAGCGCGCTTCCGAGCGCACGTCGACGTTGTTGAAGCGGCCGTAGACCAGGTTGCCGCGTGCGTCGACTTCGCCGTCGAGGACCACGGTCTGTGGCTTGCCGGTGCCGGTACGGCTGAAGGAAATGCCGTTGAGGAAGTTCTCGGTGCGAGTCGCGTCGAACTTGGCGTAGAGCAGGTCCAGGCCGAACTCGGTCTTGTCGCTGAGCTTGAACTGCAGGGCGCTGGTGATGCCGAGGCGCTGTTGGTCGTGCTCCATCACGCCGTAACGCGGGATGCGCGGATGAAACGTGCCAGGTAGCCGGGCCGCGGCGAACGGCGAGCTCGCAGCGAAACCGCCGCTGCTCGGGCCGTTGTCCCAGCGCACGGTGCTGTGGCCTTCCTCGACCAGGCGCCGGTCGGTGTAGGCCACCGAGAGCAGGGCGCCGAAGCGGCCATCGGCCCAGGTGTTGCTGATCAGCGCAGTGGCGCGCGGATCGATGTCCTTGGAGAGATCGTTGAAGCCCAGTTGGCCGCCGGCGACGAAGGTCAGGCCGTCGTAGTCGAAGGGGCGGGCGGTCTGCAGGTCCACGGTAGCGCCCAGCGAGCCTTCCTCGACGTCGGCCGAGGCAGTCTTGCGCACCTTCAGGCTGTTGAACAACTCCGAGGCGAAGACGTTGAAATCGAAACCGCGGCCGCGATTGGCGCCGCCGGAACTGTCGGTGCCGCCGGCGGTGGTCAGCGCCTCCATGCCGTTGATGCGCACGCGAGTGAAGTCGGGCCCGAGGCCGCGCACCGAGATCTGCCGGCCTTCGCCGGCGTCGCGCGCGATCGACACACCGGGAATGCGCTGCAACGACTCGGCCAGGTTGAGATCGGGGAAGTCGGCGATGTCCTCGGCGACGATGGCGTCGACCACGCCGACTTCCTCGCGCTTGATGTCCAGCGCCTGCTGCAGGCTGGCGCGGAAGCCGGTGACGACTACGGCATCGAGATTCTTGGCGTCTTCGAGCGGCGCCGATTCTGCTGGAGCCGATTCTGCTGGAGCCGACTCGGCACCGGCCTGGGCCGGTTGCGCCGATTGTTGCGCGTACCCTGTCGATGGCGACATCGACAGCCCCAGCGCGATGGCGGCGGCGAGCACGGTAACCGGTGTCTTTCTGGTCTCTAGTTGCACTTGCATTCCTCTCCCCTTCCGAAGGTGCCAGACCGCTTAGGAACCGGCCTTGACGGGCTTGCTGCGCCTGATATGGTGTCCCCTGAACAAAAATGACACCGCTGGTCAAAACCCTAACAAAAGCTTGACCGAACAGCATGCTGCGGTGCGCAAACGCTTGTGGGAGGCCGGTCACGATCGGCCGGCGGATCATTCTGACGGGGGTGGTATGAGCGGACGAGTCGTATGTTTCGGCGAGCTGTTGCTCAGGCTCGGCGCGCCCGGACGCCAGCGGCTGTTGCAGTCGCCGCAATTCGAGGTGCATGTCGGCGGCGCCGAGGCCAATGTGGCCGTGTCCCTGGCCCGGTTCGGACACGAGGCGGCCATGGTCAGCGTGGTGCCGGACAGCCCGCTCGGCGACGCCGCACGCGGCGAACTGCGGCGCCACGGCGTCGACACCCGGGCGGTACTGACCGGAGCCGGCCGGATGGGGCTGTACTTCCTGGAAACCGGGGCGATACAACGCCCCAGCCGGGTGCTCTACGACCGCGCCGGCTCGGCGTTCGCGCTCGCAGGGACGCTGCCCTACGATTGGCCGGCCTTGCTCGCCGGCGCCTCCTGGCTGCATTTGTCCGGGGTCACGCCTGCGCTCGGCGAACCCGGCGCGGAAGCCGCCATCGTCGCCGCGCGTGCCGCCCGCGATGCCGGCGTCCGTGTCTGCTTCGACGGCAATTTCCGCGCTTCGCTATGGCAAGAGTCGAAGTGCAACCCGGCGCCGATCCTGCACACCCTGATGAGCCTGGCCGACCTCGCGTTCGCCGATCACCGCGACATCGCGGTCGTGCTCGGGGCCAAGGCCAGCGGAGTGTCCAGCGACGACACGGCCGTGGCGGCGCGGCTCGCGTTCGAGGCGTTTCCGAACCTGCAACGGCTGGCCTGCACGCGGCGCGAGCAACGCGATGTCGACCGTCACTTGCTGTCGGCGTCGCTGTTCCATCGCGACGGCGGCGTCCTGCATACCGCCTCGCGGGAACTGCACGGCATCGTCGATCGGATCGGTGCCGGCGACGCCTTCGCGGCCGGCTTCCTGCATGGCTTGTTGGACGGGATGAGCGACCAAGACAGCCTGAGCTTCGCCTTGGCCGCCGCGAGCCTGAAGCATTCCGTGCCCGGCGACTTCAACCTCGTCAGCGCCCAGGACGTCAACGACTTGATCGCCGGCGGCGGGTTCCACGTCCGTCGCTAGGGCGGCCTGAGCGCCTTGCGAGAGGGAGTGCGGGCGCCTTGCGGGCTTGCCGAACCGCCCGGTTTACACATACCGACCATATGGTATGTTCGCATCATGGCCCGACCGACCAAGCAATCGCCCGAACGCGGCAACGCCCGCACCCGGCTCCTGGAAGCCGCGCGGGACGTCATCCGCGCCAAGGGTTTCGCCGCCACCACCGTGGACGATATCTGCAGGGCGGCCGACGTCACCAAGGGCGCGTTCTTCCATCATTTCGGCAGCAAAGACGCCTTGGGCGTCGCCGCGGCCGAGTTCTGGGCCGAGACCACCCGCGATTTCTTCGCCGCCGCGCCGTACCACCGACCGGCCGACGCACTGCAACGCGTCCTGGCCTATGTCGCGTTCCGCAAGGCGATCATCGTCGGTGAGATAGCCGAGTTCAGTTGCCTGGTGGGGACCATGGCACAGGAGGTCTACGCCAGTTCCGCCGACATCCGCGATGCCTGCGGCCGCAGCATTTTCGGCCACGCCGCCACGCTCGAGGCCGACATCGAAACGGCGCGGCGCGATCACGGCATCGGCGAGGACTGGACCGCGGCCAGCCTCGCGCGCCACACCCAGACCGTGATCCAGGGCGGGTTCGTCCTCGCCAAGGCGGGCAACGATGCCGAGCTCGCACGCGAAAGCCTCGACCATCTCGACCGGTACATCCGGCACCTGTTTCATCTCGCACAGGAACAGCCCACATGAGCGGAACCGAGCCAGGCGCCAACGCAGCGACCACGGTGATCGGATGCGCCTGCGGACGTACCCGCCTGGAAGCGAGCGGGGCACCGATCCTGGTATCGGAATGCTTATGCGACAGTTGCAACGCGGCTGCCGCGCGTCTCGCCGCGCTGCCCGGCGCCCGCGACATCCGCACCTCGTATGGCGCCACGCCTTGCGCCGAATACCGAAAGGACCGCATCCGCGTCGTCTCCGGTGCCGAGCGCCTCGCCGAGTTCCGTTTGTCGGCCGATGCGGGTACGCGCCGCGTCGTCGCCACCTGCTGCAATACGCCGGTGTTTCTCGAACTCAAGGGCGCGCACTGGCTCAGCGTGTACCTGCATCTGTGGCCGCAGGCAACCCGGCCGAAAGCGCAGATGCGAACGATGACGGGCGATCTGGCCGATACCTCGCAGTTGCCGAACGACATCCCGAATTTGAAAAGCCAATCGCTGTCGTTCTACGCCAAGCTGCTCGGCGCCTGGATCGCCATGGGATTGCGCAATCCGAAGATCGAAGTGAAGGAGAAGCTCGATGCCTGACGACAAGATCGAAATCGAGAACGTCAACAGTCCCGGCCGTACCACCCGGGTCGATCGCGCGAAATACCTGGCGATGCGCAAGGCGCTCCTGGCCGTCTTGCCGGGCAAGCCGCCCGGGCTGAAGGTCGCGGATGCGAAACAGGCCTTGCTGCCGCGACTGCCCGACGATCTGTTCCCGCAAGGCGAGACCGCGGGTTGGTGGCTGAAAGCCGTGCAACTCGACCTCGAAGCCAAAGGCATCATCCAGCGGGCGCCGGACAAGCCCGTCCAGTTATACCTGCCGAGCAAGCGCTGACCGGTCTGCAACAGGGCGGGGGCGGGGCGGACGGCCTCGACGGTCAGGCACGAAACCTCGGGCCTGGCCTTGTGCGCGTTGCCCTGACGACGAGGCGGGAACGTCGACGCCGTTGTTGCACCGCATCGCCGGCTTCATGATCGCGCTCACAACTCGACTGCGTCGGCAATCGCGTAATCGGGCCTTGGCTGCATCGGCAGTCGCCGCGCGCCTGGCTCGTTGTATCTTCCCAGCGCGGCACCCTGTCGCAAGAATGCCAAGGGAGGAGTGCGATGCATCGCTTCAAGTTGATCGTATTGGGGCCCCTGTTGGCCATGTCCGCCGGCGCCGGCGCAGCCAGCAGTTCCGCCGGTTGTTTCTGTTCGGTCGTGTACTACGACGCTGCCGGCACGGTCGTCGGCATACGCCAGCCCGCCGCCTGCGGCGATCCGGGCTGGGGCGTGGTCACCAACAAGTCGAAGGTGTATGCCGGCTGCGTGATGTAAACGCTCGCAGGTAGGCCGGCAGCGCCTGTAAGAACAGGAGTCGCCCGGGGCGTCCGGGCGACTTCTTTGCGCCTGGGCGCAAGCGCGATCGCATGCGCTCGACACCGCGCGACGCAGCGCGACGCAGCGCACACCGATGCGACCAGTGGGGCGGCCATGTCGCTTACCCCGCAGGTAATGGCCAACGCCTGCGCCCTGGCTATCGTTGCCGCATGAACGCGATCCGACCCGTAGGCGAACTCATCCGCGATTGGCGCCAGCGCCGCGGTCTCAGCCAGTTGAATCTGGCCGAGCTCGCGGATACCTCTGCGCGCCACATGAGCTTCATCGAGACCGGCCGTTCGCAGCCGAGCCGGACGATGCTGATGCGCTTGGCCGATCGCCTCGAGGTGCCGCCGCGCGAACGCAACGTGCTGATGAGGGCGGGCGGGTGGTCGGCGATCTATCCCGAACACCGCATCCAGGACGACCCGGCTCTCGCACCGGCTCGCGACACCGTGGAGCTGGTACTGCGCGGCCACGAACCGTATCCGGCGATCGCTGTCGACCGGCACTGGAACTTGCTGGCGCGTAATCGCGCACTGGGCCCTTTGCACGACGGAAACATCGCCCCGTTCCTGCTGCGGCCGCCGCTCAATGTGCTGCGTCTGAGCCTGCACCCGCAGGGCTTGGCGCCGCGGATCGTCAACCTCGGGCAATGGCGTGCGCATCTGCTTCATCGCCTGCGCAGGCAAGTCGGCGCCACCGCCGACCCCGTGCTTCACGCCTTGCATGAAGAGCTGAGCGGCTACCCCGGCCCGGCGCCGAATGCGCTCGCATCGTCCGTGCAGGGCTTCGCCATCCCCATGCAACTGCGCACGCCTTGCGGCGTGCTGTCCTTCGTCAGCGCCACGACGATGTTCAAGAACCCCGTCGACGTGACGCTATGCGAACTGATCATCGAGACCTTCCTATCGGCCGACCAGGCGACAGCGCAGTCGCTGCAAAAGGCGATGCTTTCCAGGCGATGGCCGCAAGCCAGCTGGGAACCGGAGCCAGAGCAGGGCCGGCGCAACCATCCTTGAGCGGGGCAGGGCGGCGATAACCCGGGTATGGCCCGGCGCTGCAGCGCAGGGGCAGAATAATTCCTCTCCGCCACAGCGGCGGATCGACATCTTCATCGGCGGGGCGAAATGGCGAAGCGGTTGCGGTCGATCCTATGGATGCTGGCATCGCTGCTCGCCTTGCTGGCGTTAGCGGCCTGGTGGTTGCTACGCGGCAGCCTGCCGACCTTGGACGGGCGGCTGGAGCTGGCCGGACTTTCCGGCGCAGTCGAAGTGGCGAGGGACCGCAATGGCGTCGTCACCATCGACGCCGCCAACGAGCGCGACGCCGCGCGTGCCTTGGGCTATGTCCATGCCCAAGAGCGTTACTTCGAAATGGATCTGATGCGCCGCACCGCCGCCGGCGAATTGGCCGAACTGTTGGGCCCCTCCATGCTCGATGGCGACCGCAAGCGCCGGATCCATCGTTTCCGTCATCGCGCGCGGCTCCAGTCCGATGCCTTCGCCGGCACGCACGCGGATGCCTTGCGTGCCTACACCGAGGGCGTGAACGCCGGGCTGGCGCATTTGAAGGTGCGGCCTTGGCCTTATCTGCTGCTGGGCCAGGCGCCCCAGCCATGGCGAGCGGAGGACTCGGCGCTGGCGGGGTATGCGATGTACGTCAATCTGCAGGATGCCTCCAACGGGCGCGAGGCCGCGTTGCGCTCCATGCGGCCGCACCTGCCTGCGGCCGTGTTCGATCTGCTGCTGCGCGACGGAACCCGCTGGGACGCACCGCTGCAAGGACAGGCCCGCGGCGACGCCGTGCTGCCGGATGCGGACGCCGTGGATCTGCGCAAACTGCCGGGCCCGGTTCGCCAGCGTCCGGCCGCGCTGGATACCAGCGGCACACCGGGCAGCAACAACTTCGCAGTCGCGGGGGCGCTGACCCGCGATGGGCGCGCGATCCTGGCCGACGACATGCACTCCAGGCTGAGCGTTCCGAACGTGTGGTTCCGGGCGCGGCTGCGTTACGCGCACGAAACCGCGCGGGTGGACGTTTCCGGGTTCACCCTGCCGGGCTTGCCCGTGGTCATCGCAGGCAGCAACGGCAAGGTCGCCTGGGGGTTCACCAACGGCTATGCGGACACGCTCGATTGGGATCCGCATTGCGGGGGCAAGGACGCGAGCGGCTGCACGGCGTTGCTGCAGCGCAAACCCGCAGTGGAAATCATTCGGGTCAAGGGGCGCGACCCGGTCGTGCTCCGGGTGCTCGACGACCAACGCGGCCCCCTGATCGTCGATGCGATCGGCCAGCCACCGATGCAACTGCACTGGACCGCCTATCGCCCGGAAGGCCTCAACCTCGATCTGGCGACGCTCCACCGCGCCCGCGACGTGCGCGAGGCGTTGTCCCTGGCCCGCTCGGTGGGCCTGCCCACGGCCAATCTGATGCTGGCCGATCGCCACGGCCGGATCGCCTGGACCCTGATCGGCCCCACCATTGCCGCGCACGACTCAAGCGATTGCCGATGGCCCGGAACCGAGCGAGCGTCGATCGAACCAGCGACGGCGCAGGCCGGTCCGGAGAGTTCGATGCACAGAAGCTGTGCGAGCGCTTCGGCCGAGTCCACTGCGCCCTTCATCCTCGACCCGCCGAACCATCGCTTGTGGACCGCCAACAACCGCACCCTGGACGCCGCATCGTTGAACCGGATAGGCGATGGCGGCTATTCGCACGGCGCACGCGCAACACAGATACGCGATGCCTTGCAGCAGCGGCCGGGTTTCGATGAAGCCGATCTCCTGGCTGTGCAGCTCGACGACCGGGCATTGATGCTGACGCCATGGTGGGAGTTGATGCAGGCCCAGGCGCGTCGCGGCCGCAGCGATTCCGCGTTGGCCGCGCTCGCCCAGGCGGCCGTTCGCTGGGAGGGACGCGCGAGCACGGACTCGGTGAGTTATCGGTTGGTACGCGCTTGGCGCCTGGCCGTGCATGCGCGCATCCTCGATGGCCTGACGGCACCGGCCCAGGCGGCGATGCAGCACCGTTTCGTCATGCCGCAGTTGCCGCAGTTCGAAGGCGTGGCCTGGCCCTTGGCGACGGCCCAGCCGAAGCATCTGTTGTCGCGGCGCTATCCGTCCTGGGAGGCGCTGTTCGAGGATGCGGCGCAGGAAGTACAGCAGGAACTGTCCGGCCAGGGAGCGCTTGCGCAGCGCACCTGGGGCGAGCGGAATACCGCGGCGATATGCCACCCCTTGGCCTCGGCCGTACCGCTGCTGGGCAAGCGCCTGCTGTGCATGCCGCGCGATCCGTTGCCTGGCGACAGCGGCATGCCGCGCGTGCAGGGCCCGGCCTTCGGCGCCACCGAACGCATGGTGGTATCGCCCGGGCACGAAGACTTGGGCATCGCCCACATGCCGGGAGGGCAGAGCGGCCACCTGTTCTCGCCGTTCTGGGGGCGCGGGCACGACGACTGGGTGCAGGGGCGGCGCTCGCCGTTCCTGCCGGGTCCTGCAATCTACTCGCTGGTACTGACGCCCGAACGCAGGCCTTGACGGTCTGGCGCCGCCGTAACGGCCTGGGCATCGGCTGGCCGACGACTCGGAATATCGAGGGCATGTCGAATTGCCGATTCCCCGTTCGTCTAATCCATAGATCGGTCGTTCCGGATTGCCGACGACGGGGCCGACGATCCAATCCCCGATGAACCCATACACCCACCCGATACTTTCACCGAACCTATAAAGGAGCCCCATGTCTCTGTCTCATTCCGGTTGTCGATTGCTGGCCGCGGCCGTGTTGACCGGCTTGGCGCTGTTCGCCGCGCCGGCCGCCACCGCGTTGGCGGCCGAACCGTCGCAGGCAGCAGCGCCCGCCAAACGGGCCGCCCTCGTCAAACGCGACGACTTGGTTATTCACTACGACATCGTCGGCGACCTGAAATCGGCCCAGGCCCCGCTGCTGGTCTTGCACGGCGCCTATATGTCGGCCGATACCATGGCCGCCATCGTCGATCGTTTCGCCCGCACGCGTCCGGTGATCGTTCTGGACCAACGCGGACACGGCCGCACCGGCGATGGCCCGGGCCCGATCACTTACGAAGCCTTGGCCGACGACGCCGCTGCCGTACTCGACGCAGCGGGCGTGAAGCAGGCCGACGTTTTCGGTTATTCGATGGGGGGCGGCGCCGCCATCCAGCTCGCCATCCGTCATCCGGCCAAGGTCGCGAAACTGGTCACCGCCTCGGCGGGCACCCGCTTGGATGCGGCCTACAAGGAAGTGTTGGCAGGCATCGGACAGATCACGCCTGCGGTGTTCGACAACACGCCGATCCGAAAGGAGTACGACCGGCTCGCACCCAGGCGAGAGGATTTTCCCGTGCTCGTCGAGAAGCTGAAAGTGCTCGATGCCACGCCCTTCGACTGGGGCACCGGCATGAAGGCGCTGAAGCACAAGACCATGATCATCATGGGCGACTACGACATCATGGGCCCGGAACACGGCGTCGAGATGTTCCGGATGCGCGGCGGCGGCGCGCCTGCGCTTGCGGCGCAAGGCTTCCTGTCGGCCCCACCGCCGGCCCGCCTGTTGGTCCTGCCCGGCACCTCCCACATCGGCATCATGGCTGAAGCCGAGACCGTCGTGGCCGCGACCTTGCCTTTCCTCGACGATGCGACGCCGCCGATGCCGGCGGGCTTCTTCTGAGGACGGTTGATATCGGTCTTGCAGGGCAATACGCCGCGAGACCGTTGCAGCGTTGCCGTTGCTGTTGCTGTTGCTGTGCGTAGCTTCGCACTAGCGAAGGCAATCGAAGACCCGAAGGGCGGCGCGCAGGGATGCGCGCCGTTTTTCATCGGGACAGGGATGTCCCGTATGAAAAAGCCCTGCGTTGGCAACGCTCGTGCGGGCCTGTGATTCAAAAAGAAGCATTTTTCTTTGGTTATGCACTGTCTAACCTCAAGCGCATCACCCACCCTTGAGGTCAGCGCATGGGAACCCAGTACAGCCACTTCAGCGCCGAAGAACGCGGTGTGCTCATGGCCATGAAGCAGCATGGCCATAGCGGCCGCGCTATCGCCCGAATGTTGGGGCGTGCCGATAGCAGCGTGTCGCGCGAATTGGCCCGCAATGGGGTGCGTACGCCGGGGCCCACCCCGGCGCTGGGTCGACCCCGGCGAGGCTATGATGCGGTTCGTGCTGGCGAACGGGCGCGGCGCTTGCGCCGTCGAGCGCGACGCGAGCGCAAGCTGAGCGCCGACAGTGCCTTGTGGCTGGAGGTGCAGCGGCGACTGGCACGTTATTGGTCGCCACGTCAGATCAGCCAGGGACTGCGCGAAGAATATCCTGACCGACCGGAGTGGCGGGTGTCGCACGAGACCATCTATACGGCGATTTATGCCATGCCCCGTGGCCCCATTCGGCGGGAGCTGACTCGTTTACTGAAGCAGCAGCGCGCTGCCCGCCATTCGTCCGCACGGGGCCCGGAGCGGCGCGGTCGGATGCTGGATGTGCAGAGTATTCACCTGCGTCCGCCCGCCGCCACCGAACGCCTGGTGCCCGGCCACTGGGAAGGCGATTTCCTGGTCGGCGCACGCAACGCTTCGGCGATCGGCGTGCTGGTGGACCGCAAGACCCTGTTCACGGTGCTGGCGCGGATGCGTGGTTGCACGGCCGCTGACGCGCTGGAGGGATTCAGCCGGGTGCTGCGTCGTTTGCCGCTATCGGCGAGGCAGACGCTGACCTACGACCAGGGCAAGGAGATGGCGCTGCATCGGGTATTGACCCAGCGCACCAACGTATCGGTCTACTTCGCTGACCCAAGCAGTCCTTGGCAGCGCGGCATCTGCGAGAACACCAACGGTCTGCTCCGGCAATATTTTCCGAAGGGCACCGATCTGTCGGGCTACACGCAACGGCAATTGGATCGAATCGCTCATGAGTTCAACACGCGGCCACGGGCGTCGTTGGGCTATCAATTCCCGGCGGTGGTGTTCTTGCGTGAGCTGGGCATGCCTGAGTTAGCCGCGAAGGTTCGTCAGAGTGTTTTCGACTCGTTTGCTGCACTTAGACGTTGACAGTGCATTACCTTTCTTTTGTTGCTTATGACAAAAGAAAGTAACCCGCCGCTTTAGTGGCGGAAGCCCTTAGCGTTTGATCCTGACCCTGCTTGAGCGATGCACTGCAAACCCGTCATAACGCGGTCGCGGCTCGCGCCGCTCCTACCCTTTGAGCCGTCGCAGCCTCAGCAGATCCTGACCTTGCTTGCGCAATGCGCCGCAAACCCGCCATAGCGCGGTCGCGGCTTGTGACCGAAGGAAATCCAATAAGACGCCGCTCCCACAATGGAAAGATCGGCAGCTCCTTAAGAGCAGCAGTCCCTCGCCGTCGCGCCGGCCATGAGCCGACGCGACGACAAGAGCCGGGCTCGATGCATCACAACGCTGCGGGTTGCTGCTGAGTCACGCAATGCACCATACCGCCATTGCGGTACAGGTTGCGCACGTCGATCCCGACGACGGTCCGGCCCGGATAGAGCCGTTGCAGGATCGACTTCGCCACGGCGTCGTTCGGGTCCTTGTACTCCGGAACGAGCACCACGGTATTACCAACGTAGTAGTTCACGTACGAGCCCTGGTATCCCAGGTCGTAGCCATAGCTGGTGACGACATCGCGCGCGGTCAGCGGCAGTTGCACGAAACCATAGGGCGCGCCGTCGATATCGGTGGCCCGGTAGAGGCGGTCGATGTCGCCCGCCGGCAGGCCCCAATCCTTCAAGTCGCTGCGGCTCATGGTGACGATGACCTTCGGCGTGCCGAAACGGGCGAAGCCGTCGATGTGCATGTCGGTGATGTCGTCCTTGCCGCCGGGCGCGCCGTCGAGCCAGATGAACTTGTCGACGCCAAGTTGCTCGGCGAGCACGGCTTCCAGCTCCGCCTCGGTGATGTCCGGGTTGCGGTTCGGTTCCAGGATCGAACTGCGGGTCGCCATCAGCACGCCGCGCCCGTCGGTCTCGATCGAACCGCCTTCCAGAACGACGTCGTTGAGATCGATCCGCGCCATGCCCAATTGCCCGGCCACGGCGACCGGAACGCCATCGTCCTTGCGGTAAGGCGCATCGAAGCCCCAACCGTTGAAGCCCCAGTCGGCGATCTTGAGTCGGTCGTTCGCGTCGTAGACGAAGATCGGGCCGTTGTCGCGCACCCAGACGTCGTCGGTCTGGCGGATCAGGAAGCTCACCTTCGCCAGGGACACCCCGGCGGCGGCCAACTTGTTGCGGACGCGCGTTTGTTCGTTGGCGTCGTAGACGATGATGTGCACGTTTTCGCTGCGCACCAACGCCTGGGTCATGGCGATCCAGGTCGGCTCGATCCGGTCGCGATAGGTCCGGCCATAGGTATAGGCATGCGGCCATTGCAGCCAGGTGCCTTCATGGCGCGCGGTCTCGTCCGGCATGTAGCCCGATGCCGTGCGGGCGTGGGCGCCGCCGGCCGCCGCCAGGGCGACCGCCAGCAGGGCGCCGGTCATGAGCTTGTGCCAGCCCGGGACGGGCAGGGCGGATGCGTTCGAAAAGCGCGAATCGGCTTGCATTGCGATGGTCTCCAGGCCCCCGGGCGGGGCGTGCGGAGAGGCAATCTACGGGGCGAACCTGACATTCAGCTGATACCGGGTTAGAGCCGGAGAATCGCCCGGGCGCCTCCGCCGGTGCGGTTCTCCAGGCGCAGCCGGCCGCCATGCAATTGCGCGATGTGCTGCACGATGGACAGGCCCAGCCCGGAGCCCGGGCTGGCGGCACGGGCCACGAACGGCTCGGTGAGCTGTTGCATGAGCTCGGCGGGGAAACCGCTGCCGCGGTCTTCGACGACGACGGTCCGGTCGCGCACGGTCACCGCGACCGGCTCGTGCGCGCGGTCGGCAGTTCCATGCGCCAAGGCGTTTTCGACCAGATTGCGTACCGCGATCTGCACCAGCCGCGGGTCGGCCTGGATCACCGATTCGCTGGCATCCAGCGACACCGAACCGTCCTCGGGCAGGACCGCTTCGACCAGCAGATCCAGACGAACCTGTTCGGCCGCGACCTGGGCGTTCGCCGAATCGAGCCGCGCCAGCAACAGCAGTTTGTCGACCAGGCCCGCGGTCTGCGCGGCGATCCGATTGACGCGGCCGAGCGTCTGCGTCGGCGGCGCTTCGCCGGCGTCGGCCGATTCGCAAAGCGCCAGCAGGCCGGCCACCGGCGTGCGCAACTCATGCGCCGCCGCGGCGATGAAGCGCTCCTGCATTTCGAACGATTGCACGACCGGCCGCAGCGAACGACGGGCGAGGGCGTTGCCGACCAGCACGCCGATCGCGGCGAGCACGGCGACGACCAGCAAGGTCCAGCGGACGAAGGCGGCCTGCGCGGCATCGCGTGCGCCCGGGTCGGCCACCACCAGGATCGCGGCGATGGGCCGATCGGCATGGTCGTAGGTGAGCTTGGCCTGCAATCGATAAGGCCTGCCGCGACGATCCCGCCCGTCGTCGGCGAAATCGCCATCGCGCAAGACCGAAGCGGCCAGAGCGGCGGGGGAGGCCAAATCGAAATGAGGCTGTGCGGGCTGCAGCAGTACCCGGTTCGGCGGTCCGGGGGCGATGACCCAGACGTCGCTGCCGGCATCCAGTACGCCGGGCTCTTTGCGCAAGACTTCATCGTGGAAGACGCCGCGCTCGTCGAACCAGGTGAGTCCGTAGATCGCCGTGGCGCGAAGCTGCATCCGCGATTCGAAATCGAGTTGGCTCAGACGCGCATGCACGCCGATGGCCACGATGCATAGCGTCGCGACGCACAGCAGCCAGGCCAGGGTCCAGCCTGCGGTCAAACGCAGGTGGAGGCTGCGCAGCGCCTGCTCACGGCTTCGTCGCGGCATCCGGCGCTTCCAGCAGATAGCCGGCGCCGCGGATCGTGCGCAGCAGCGCAGGAGCGCCGAGCTTGCGGCGCAGCGCCGCGACGATCACTTCTTCGGCGTTCGAGGCAGGTTCGTGGCTTTCGCCCCAGCAACCGGCGATGATGTCGCCGCGCGAGACCACGCGGCCGGCACGCTCGGCCAGCAACTGCAGCAAGGCGAACTCCTTCGGGCGCAGCGGCAGCAGCACCCCGCGGCGCCGGACCTCGCGACGGCCGAGGTCGACCTCCAGATCCGACACCCGCACGATGCTGGGGCGGATGTCCCCACTGCGGCGGGCGATGGCCGATATGCGGGCCATCAGCTCGTCCATCGAAAAGGGTTTCACCAGATAGTCGTCGGCGCCGTTGGCGAAACCGTCGATACGGTCTTCAACTCGGTCGCAGGCGGTGAGAAACAAGGCCGGCGTCGACACGCCGCGTTCGCGCCATTGCCGCAACAGCGACAGGCCATCGCCATCCGGCAGCAGGCGGTCGAGCACGAAGGCATCGTAGGCATACGAACGCACGAACGATTCCGCCGTGCCGCGATCGGCCGCCTCGTCGACCGCATGCCCATGCGAGCGCAGGCGCCCGGCAACGGCCCGGCGCAAATCGGCTTGATCTTCGAGGACGAGCAGGCGCATGGCGTTAGGCTACTACAGGGCGCTGGCGCGGATCGTCGGGCAGCACCGGCCTCGCGCCATGGGCCGGTCGACGACCTCGCCCATTCGGCCGTGTCGATACGAACCCAGGCAAGGCGCGGCTGATTCGCGGCGCTGCGGTGCCGGGCCATCGCCGCCGCGGGCGGTGGGGGCCGCGGTCGGGCCGCCCAGCCTGAATGATCGAGCCTGGACAATTGCGATGGTTTGCCATAAGAGAGGACCGTAGGTGCTGCGCTAGCGCTATCTGAACCAAGCAGGGTGCCGATGCTGCCCGCTATCGCCAGCGGGGGCGACGAGATCCCGGCCAAGGGGGTTGCTTGAATCAGCTGAAGATCGACACAAGGCTCAGGTTGCTGGTCGCGGTCTCGTGTCTGTTCGTCATGATCGCGGGCGCCGCGGGCATCCTCGGGCTGCGCAGCGTGATGCAGCGGCTGGACACCGTCTACGAAGACCGGACGCTGGCTCTTGGGCACCTGTCCGCGGTTCTGGAAAGCGCCCAGGCCCTGAGGGTTCATCTCCACGGCGAGCTGCCGGCGCCCGAGTCTTCCTCGTCGAAGGCCGGCGCCTCCATTGGTTTGCGCAGCGAACGTTGGCGCGCCTATATGGCGACCCGCATGACCGCGGAGGAGCGGGGGCTGGCCATCCAGGCCGATAAGCAAGTCGGCTTGCTGGCGCGCGACGCCGACGCAGTCGCCCTTGCCGGCCAGCGCCGAGACGCGCCGGGCTCCGAGACGGCCAGGTTCGGCGCATCCCTGGATGCGCTGATCGCCGATCTGCACAGTTTGATCGAACTGCAACCGCGAGTCGCCAAGCAACAGCAGCGGGCGGCGCAACAGGACTTCGCCGTGGTCGTCGCGGTCATTACGATCTCGATCCTCGCCTGTCTGTTGGTCGGCATGATGCTGTCGTGGCTGCTGATGCGGGCCTTGCGCAAGCAGCGGCTTTCGCAGCGCCTGATCCAGGAGGTGATCGACGAGTATCCGGCCATCGTCTTCGTCAAGGACATGCTCGGGCGCCTGATTCTCACCAACCGCGCCTATGAGCGATTCTTCGCCCTTCCGCGCGGCGCGGCGCTCGGAAAGACCGATTTCGACATCATTCCGCACGACGCCGCCCTGCGGGTGCGCGCCAACGATGCCGAAGTGCTGTCGACCGGCGGGATCAAGGAAGTCGAGGAAGAAGTGCTCGGGGCCGACGGGCCGCGCATCTTCCAGAGCACCAAGTTTCCGTTGACCGACGATGCCGGAGTCCCTCATTCGATCTGCGGCATCGCCGTCGACATCACCGATCGCCGTGAAGCCGAAAAGTGCGCCGATAAAGCCACCGAGCAATTGCGTGCGCTGTGGGACCGGTCGCCCGACTGCTATCTGTTCATTACTCACGAAGGCATCGTCGATGTGAACGAAGCGGCGGTGAAGTTGTACGGCGTGTCGTCGAAGACGGATCTGATCGGTCGTCGCCTGTCGGATCCGCTGATCAGCCCGGCGACTCAGCCGGGCGGACAGGACAGCATCGAGCTGGGCGCCAGGACGCGCGCTTTCGTACTGGGGCGGCTGGTCAGCGGGGGCGACCCACCGCTGCCGGAGGGCCTGACCGCACACATCGAAGGCGATGTGGTGCACGTGCAATGGCAGCATTTGCGCGGCGGAAAGACGCCGTTCTTCGCCGAAATCGTGATGCACGGAATACAATTGCGCAATCAGGACGGCGTGTTGGCGATCGTGCGCGATGTGACCCGGCGAAAACTCGCCGAAGATTCGCTGAAAGAGAGCGAGGCCTTCAACAAACTGCTGTTCCAGGGTTCGCATCGGGCCATGGTGGTCTACGACCCGGGCGGCGCGGGCTTCATCGACTGCAACGAAGCCGCGGTGAAGGTGTACGGCTATGCCCGTCGCGAAGAAGTCCTGGGCAAGACGCCGCTCGATGTGTCGGACCCGACTCAGTACGATGGGACCGACTCGGCGACGGCCATCGAGCGTTACGATCGAGCCGCGCTGACCAAGGGCATGGAGACCTTCGAGTGGCGGCATCGGCGGCCGAACGGCGAAACCTGGGATGCCATGGTTCACTTGATGGCCTTCAGCCATCGCGGAAAGCAGATACTGCAATTCACGCTCGACGACGTCACTGAGAGCCGACGCTCCGAAGCCGCGCTGCGCGAGAGCGAGGAGCGCCTGAGCCTGGCCATCGAAGGCGGCGATCTGGCGACCTGGCAGTACGATATGAAGACCGCGAAGTTAACCGGTTCGGATCGTAACTTCGCGATGTTCGGCATTCCCGGCGATGCGCCTATTTCGATCGAGGGATTCTACGAACTGGTTCACCGTAAAGACCGGGCGCACTTGGAAGCCGCGATCCAGGAAGCCAAGCGTACAGGTCGGATCTCGGCCGAGTATCGGGTGTTTTTGCCGACGGGCGAGACGCGCTGGCTGGCAACGCGCGGGCGCATCTATTTTGATGCCGATGGCGGCCCCCTGCATGTCAGCGGTACTACCCAGGATGTCACCGCATTGATGCAGGCGAAGGAGGACCTGAGTCAGGCCAAGGCCGCGGCCGATGCGGCCAATGCGGCTAAGAGCCAGTTCCTCGCCAACATGAGCCACGAGATCCGCACGCCGATGAACGCCATTCTCGGCATGTCCCATCTCGCGCTGAAGGACAGCGCCGACCCGGCGCAGCGCGCCTACCTCGACAAGATCCAGCGCGCAGGCCAGCACCTGCTCAGCATCATCAGCGACATCCTGGATATCTCCAAGGTCGAGGCCGGCAAGCTGACCATCGAGCAATCGTACTTCACGCTATCGCAGCTATTGGGCGACGTCGCGAGCGTAGTCGGGGACAAAGTCGAGGAAAAGGGCCTGCAGATCCAATTCGATGTCGCGTCGGACGTGCCCGCGGCGCTCATGGGCGACCGCTTGCGTCTGGGCCAGGTGCTGATCAACTACGCCACCAACGCGGTCAAGTTCACCGACCGCGGCGGGATCCGCATATCGGTCGGAGTCGACCAACGCGACGAGCGCGACATGCTGCTGCGTTTCACTGTGCGTGATACGGGCATCGGCCTGGATCTCGACCAGGTCGGCTTGATCTTCGAAGCCTTTCAGCAGGGCGATAGCTCCACCACGCGCAAGTACGAGGGCGCCGGGCTGGGCCTGGCGATCTGCAAGAACCTGGTGGAGCTGATGGGGGGCGAGGTGGGGGTCGACAGCGAGCTCGGCCGCGGCAGCACCTTCTGGTTTACCGCACGATTAGGTCGCGGCGAATTGCAACTCGACGCCGAGGAACTGCCTGCGACGGTACGAGGCAGGCGCATCCTGGTCGCCGAATGCCACGGCGAACTGTCGCGGATGCTGACCGGCATGGGGTTCACGGTCGCGACCGTCTGCGACGGCAGGAGCGTGCTGGCCGCCTTCAAGTCGTCGCTGGAATCCGAAAGACCGTTCGATGTCGTGGTCCTGGACCTGGATATCCCGCGCCTCGACGGGCCGTCGGTGGTGGAGCGCATCCGAGCCTACGCACCGTCGCGGGCGATCCGTCTCATCGCGGTCGCTAGCGCCAAACGCATGGAGTCGGTAATGCAGACCGGGGACGTGGGCGGTGTGCGGCTGATCAAACCGATCGAACCTTCGCGGATGATCGATTCGGTGGTCGGCATGATCGGAGCTTCGGAAGAGGCTCCCGCGGGTCCGACCCAGGAGGAGGGCGGGCACGGCGCGCTGATCGGCAGGCGCGTGCTGTTGGTGGAAGACAACGATTTCAACCAGGAAGTGGCGAGGGCGGTCCTGAGCGATGCCGGATTGCAGGTCGACGTGGCCGACGACGGCGCCATCGCGGTCGGCATGGCCCAGGCCCAGGCTTACGACATCATCCTGATGGATATGCAGATGCCGGTGATGGATGGGCTGACCGCGACCCGGGAAATACGCCGGCTGCTGCCGGAGCCCAGAGTCCCGATTCTGGCGATGACGGCCAACGTGATGCAGGAAGACCGCAAACGCTGCGCCGATGCGGGCATGGACGATTTCGTCGCCAAACCGATCGATCCCGACGAATTGCTGGACTTGCTGGCCGAGTGGATCGGCAGACACCAGCCGCGCGCCTGACTACGCAGGCGGCAGGCTCGGACCGGCGACGATGCGCCGCCGGCATCCGCACGCAACAACCCCGGCCGAAGCCGGGGTTGCATCAGCGCTCGTCGTGCGCGCCTTGTTCGCGGAACGCCACGGTCAGAAGGTGACGCTCCAACTGTTGATGTAGCCGGTATCGCCCTCGTAGTGATCGCCGACGCGCAGTTTCCAGGTGCCGTTGAGGGCCTCGCCCGACAGGTCGACGGTGTAGCTGGTCTTGACGTTGGCCGCGCCGTCCTGGCCGTTGTAGTTCTTCAGCGTATACACCGAGCCGTCCGGTGCGATCAACGCGACCGACAAATCGCCGCGGTAGGAATGGACGATGTCGACGGAGACCGATGCGTTGCTCGGTGCGTTGCCGGTGCGTCCGGCGACCGCGATCGAGCTATAGCTGTAGTACAGGTCGTTGATCGCAACGTCGGTGGTGTTGCTGTAGGCCTTCACCGCATTGTCGACACCGCCGCCACCGCCGGCAACGCGGATCGCCTCGGCTACCGCGGCGTTGGCGTCGACCATGCCGCTGCCGCAACCGCCCGGACAGGCACCGGCAGCGAAGGCGCGCGCGGAGTCTTTAAGCGCTTGCTCCACCTGCGCCGGCGTCAACGGAGCTGCGACCGCCGATTGCATCAGCGCCACCACGCCGGCCACGTGCGGCGTCGCCATCGAGGTGCCCTGGCTGAATTTGTAGCCCTGTGCGACCTGCGCCTGAGCGCCGGTGTTCACCGTCGAAAGGATACCCCGTGCGGCATGGTTGACGTCGCAATAGGGTTCTTCGCCCAGAGCCAGAAAGCGGAGGTTCGGCGAACAGGTTTCGCCGCCCGGGGCGGCCACGTCGATCCTTGCGCCGTAGTTGGAGTAGAAGGCACGGTCGCCATTGTCGTCCGAGGCCGCGACCGAGATCACGTTGTTGCAGTTGCCCGGCGTATGATTCGCCACATCGTCGTTGTCGTTACCGGCCGCGATCACCACCGTAGTGCCGCGATTGACCGCGGCGTTGATCGCATTCTGGTAGGTCGCCGAACATGCGCCGTCGCCGCCCAGACTCATGTTGATCACTTCGGCCGGGTTCGCATTGGCGGGAACGCCGGCGACCGCGCCACCGGACGCCCATACGATCGCATCGGCGATGTCGGCCGTCGTGCCGCCGCATTTTCCGAGGACTCGCACCGGAACGATACGCGAGCCATAGGCCACGCCCGCTACGCCAGCGGCGTTGTTGGTCACCGCTGCGACGGTGCCGGCGACGTGGCTGCCGTGCCAGCTGGAGTTGGAGGCCCGCACTTGCCCGCATTCGCCCGCGAGGTACCAATCGCCCTGGTCGTTGGGATTGTTGTCGCGCCCATCGTTGTCGCGCGCACTGGCGGCATTGCTGATGAAGTCGTAGCCGGGCAGCACGTTGGCATTGAGTTCGGTGTGCGGAGTGATGCCGGTATCGAGCACGGCCACCACGGTGCCGGCGCCGGTCGATCGATCCCAGGCGGTGTTTGCGCGCAGGCCATTGGCCCCGAAGTAGTGCCATTGCTCGTTGTAGCGAGTGTCGTTTGGGGTCAGGGTCGGCATCATCCGACGATTGACCTCGACGTACTCCACGTTCGGATCGGCAGCGAGCTCGCGCATGATCGTTTCCGCTTCGACGCGGTCCAGCTTGCCTGCGCTGACCAGGTCCGAGCCGACCGCGAGGCGACGGACATGGCCGAGAGCGCGGGCCTTGCCGGCGATTCCGGCCTTGGCCACGCGATTGAGCGAACCCTTGACGTTGAGGGCATCGCGACGCTCAGCGGAGCCTTCGCGGTACTTGACGATAAAGCCGTCGTAGCCTTCCGGCGCCGTCAGGCCTGCGATATTCACCTTGCCCGCGAATGCCGGGGCTGCCATGGCGGACAATGCCATCGCGGTAGCGACGGCCAGGAGATGGGCGCGTGGGCGCCGGCGGTTCACGATGGGCATGCGAGTAATCCTCAAGCTGCGTGGATACATCGATGGGACTGCATGAATCGGGCTGTCCGGACGGGGCCGGAACGATGCGGGCCGGGGCGCCGATGCGACTGCGGAAGAGTCGGATGGCTTAAAGCGGGCTTGCCCCGAGCCGGGGTCAAAGCTGCAACAACGATCGGCAGCTGCATAGCCAATAGTCGGGAACGGCCGGTTGTCGAATTGACAACCGCGACGCGACCAAACGCATACGCACGGACATGGGCCTATGCGCGGGCGGCAGGAAGCGCCTAAGAACTTTCCCAATTCAAATCGTGACCCTCATCGCATTAGTATCCGATCGAGTTAAGAATTCGGTGAGGCGGGTCGGAACGAAGCCGACGCTCGCCTGTGCCGGTGAAGGCGATGCGGGGCACTCACTGCGATCGAGTCCGGTCGCGACGACTCGTCGTTCGGTCGCGAGTGTTCGGCTATGCCTGCTGCTTCTGTAAAGAACGAAGAAGCATCGCCGCAGCGAGACGCCGGGCAGGGCTGCATCGGCTTCCGCCTATTCGATGGATGCCGCAATGAACGCGAGCTACGAGACCGCCCCCCGCAGAAACCCTGCGCTGATCAGCTTCTCCGAAATGCTCGCGTTCGTCGCGGTCGTGAACGCGACCAGTTTCACCGGCGCGGCGCGCCAGCTCGGCACTTCGAAGTCCGTCATCAGTCGCCGCATCAGCGAGATCGAGCTGCAGCTCGGCACTCAACTGATCGATCGCAGCGGCAGCAGAATCAGCGTTACCGACGTCGGCAATGCCTACTACGAGCGTTGCGTGTCGATCATCGCATCGGTGGAGGCCGCCAACGATCTGGCCGCCGGCTTCAACGGAGGCATCCACGGCACCCTGCGGGTTTCGGTGCCGCACTTCTTCGGTGCGCAGGTGTTGGCGCCGTTGTTCAACGAATTCGCTAATATGTATCCCGGCCTCAGGATCGACCTCGGCGTTGAAGAATGCGACGCGGGCGGCAACGACACGAACTACGATCTATCGATACGCATCGGTCACCTCGCAAACTCCAGCCTGCTCGCCAAGCGCTTGGGAGCGACGCGCTCGTGGATGTGCGCCAGCCCCGAGTACCTGGCCGCGAGAGGTACCCCGAAACTTCCGGGCGAATTGGCTTATCACGACTGCCTGGTCAATTCTGGCAACGGGACGTCGGCGGGATGGCAGTTGCTGGTCGATGGCGAGTTGAGGACGGCCCGCGTTCGCGAACGGATCCGTAGCGCATGTTGTTTCCAGTTGTTGCAAGCCGCGCGCTCCGGTCTGGGCTTGGCATTGTTGCCCGACTATGTGATTGCCGATGCGGTAGCCACCGGCCGATTGAAGGTCGTCATGCCCGACTGCGCGCCGCCCGCCGGCCCCGTATCGTTGGTGTATCCCTCCAGCAGGCGATCCTCGCGCAAGGTACAAGCGCTGATCGAGTTCCTCAGCGAGCGGCTCGCCCACGACAGCCTCGTTCGCGAGCCGATCGCGTTCGCATAGCGCAAAGATCGCGAAACATCGCAATCGTTCGCAAGGCCGAAGGCGACCGAAGCCGGTGTGTCGTTCGAAGCGACCAACATCGCACGCAGCGAGCGTTCGCGAATCGTCAACCCGATGTTGTCGATGCGGGGCTATCTGCGGGTGCGATCGGCACCTAGACTGCCCCCGCACTCGATGAGCGGTCCTTAGCCATGCCCCCGGCGACGGCTGCTCCTGATTCGGACTCCTCGGCAGGCATCGAGTGCACTGGCCGCGCTACAAGGATGTCGTGCACGGTCAGCGCCCGTCGTGATGACGGCCGGTGAGCAGACGGGCGGGTGATGTCCGCATAGGCGCCCCGTTCCGTCTTGCTCAAGTTTGCGCAGTACGCTCGATCGATCCCGCTGCGGGTAGCGCAGAGACCTAGTCTGAGTTCGCAGGAGCGCCGACCGGATGCGTGCACGCCCATGCGATCAGCTCGCCCAATTCCATCGGGCGCCCGTACAAGTAGCCTTGGCCCAGATGGCCGCCGAGCTCGCGGGCCAACCGATCCTCCCGATCGGTCTCCACGCCTTCGACGGTAACGGTTTGACCGAGGCTGAGGCCCAGTTCGATGGCCGACTGCAGCAGGACGCGCCCTTGCTCGCTGCGCGGCCCGGCGGCGACGAAGCTACGGTCGATCTTCAGCTCGGTGCTCGGCAACTGCATCAGGAACTGCATCGTCGCCGCGCCGGTGCCGTAGTCGTCGATGGCGACCTTGAAGCCGCGCAGGCGAGAACGGATCAAGGCCTCGATCACGTGCACCGGCTCCTTCATGAGGTGCGTCTCGGTCACTTCCAGGGTGTAACGATCCGGTCGATCGTCGGCCGCGGCGACGATCTCCGACATCCGGTCGATGATCGACAGGTTGTGCAGGTTATGCATCGATACGTTGAAGGCGAGGTTGATGTCGATGCCGCTGCGCATCAATGTGGCGCGATCGGCCACCGCCTGGGTGAGGACGGCCAGAGTGAGCAGATCGACCAGGCCGGCGTTTTCGGCGGCCCGCACCACATCCGACGGCGGGACCGCGCCGAATTTCGGGTCCTGCCAGCGCAACAGCGCTTCGGCGCCGACGAACGAGCGCTTGCCCAGTTCCAGCTTGGGTTGATAAGCCAGATGCAGCGCGCCGCCGTCGATGCCGCCGCGGATACCGTCGCCGTCGATCGCCACATCGGGCGCGTCCTGCAACGACCGGCCTTCCGCCGGGCGATATCGCCCCAACACCGTGGTCAGGGATTGCAGATCGACTGGTTTTTCCAGCACCCCGAGTATCGTCAAGCCCTTGGCTTCGGCGAACTGCCGGCTGACATCCAGTACGCGGGAATCCTCGCCGCTGAGCAGGACGACGGCGGGGCGGCGGGACAGCGCGGCGACATGGCTCAGCAAACGGATCCCGTCCATGCCCGGCATGTTGAGGTCGCATATCAGCAGGTCGAAGGGGTGGGCCGCCAGCCGTTCGAGGGCCAACTCGCCTTTGTCCGCGGTTTCGAGAAGGCGCAGCCCGGCGTCGCTGAGCAGCGCGGAGATGATCTCGAGCATCACCGGATCGTCGTCGACGACCAGAGCCCTCAATCCGACCGGGTACGGCGAGTTGGGCAAACGTGGTCTCCGTCATGGACAATCGCGACGAGTTGTCTTAGAACGCCAGCATATGCGCGCAGCGATCAAAGAACGGACGGCTTGCCTATATCATGCACCGTTCTCAACCCGGGCGGGAGGCGGATTCGGACTGCGATGAAGACCCCCGGTTTCGAGCCCTTGAGCCGTCTTTTGCGAGGCGATGCCGCCCGGGTGCGCAGGGTGCTGGAGGTCTTCGCCCGCTGCACCGGCGAGGACCTGCAGCAACTGGACCGGGCCTGGGCGAGCCGCGACTGGGCGACGATCGGCGCGCTGACGCACAAGATGAAGTCCGGCTGCCTGCAGATCGGGGAGACGTCGGCGGCGGAGGGGTTGGCGTCCATCGAACGGGAGGTGTCCGCCGGTTCTGCGGACGATACCCTCGGGCGAATATTCGCAACCACGCGAGACGAACTGGATGGGGTGATGATGCGCGTCATCGCCTACCTGGCGTATCCGGATGAGGCGGGTGAAGCATGAATGCGAATGCGTTGCCGGCAAGAATACTGATTGCGGACGATCACCCGATCATCATCGTCGCGCTTGCGGAAATGCTGAAAACCGCGCTCGGCCAAAGCCGCGTTCTGGTCGATTCGGTTACCGACAGCGACAGCCTGCTTTCCCGCTTACGGGCCGAATCCTGGGAGTATCTGATCCTGGACCTGCGCATGCCCGGTCGATTGAACAGCGCTCCGCTGCTGCAGGCGATCCTGGCCGCGCAACCCTCGCTGCAAGTGGTGATCTACACCGGAGAAGAGCATCCCTGTCTGGCCCAGGCGTTGCTGGATCTGGGTGCCCGCGCCTTCGTTTCCAAGGCCAGCGGCCCGCAAGTGGCGATCGACGCCATCGGCGCGGTCGTGGCTGGGAACAGTTACGTCGACCCGCTGGTCGATCTCGATGCCGCGCGAAAGCATCCGTGGCACCAGCTCACCTCGGGCGAGCGGACGGTGATGATCGCCCTGGCGCGGGGCGAGAACCTGCAGGCCATCGCCATCGACAGCAATCGCAGCTACAAAACCGTGACGACGCATAAATACAACGCGTTGCGCAAACTGGGTTTGAGATCGAAGGACGAGCTCGGCCACTATCTTGAGCAGCACGGGCTCGACTACCTGTTATAGAGCTCGCCGCGGTGGGCCCGAATGCGTGCACGCCGCGCCGATGGCGTCGTAGCCGCGTGGCCAAGCTGGGGCGCTGAAGACCGCGCGCTTCCTGCCGGCTTGGCCGAGCACTAAGATTTTTCCTAATTCCCGCCACCGGGCCCTGCATTCATCATGCTTCGCGCGCCTGGCCGGCCGGACGACGGACTCGTCTGGGCCACCAGGCTCTACGGCAGCGAACGCAGGCCCACTCATGTCCCTCAGGAGCAGGCGATGACTGTCCATTTTCCCGAGCTCGCCCGATTGCTGAAGAACGACCAGCACAAAGTGCGGCGGGTGGTCTGGGAGTTCTATCGTTCGGCGATCAAGGATCTGCATCGCCTGGAGCAGGCTGCCGCCGCGAACGAGTGGCCCACCGTTCGCGCACTGGCATGGCGGATTCAGGTCAGCTGCCTGCAGGTAGGCGAGCACGAGGCGGCGGAAGCGGCGGCCGGTCTGAGCCGCGCTGCGGGCGAGTGCTTCGCCGATGCCTTTCGCCAGTGGCGACCGCGGATCGTGCAGACCCTGGATCGCGCAGAGGAATTCGTCGGACGCGGCATCGCCGAGCGGAAGTCGCCGCCCGATTCGGTCGGCGTCGGCAGCGTCAGGCACTGATCGCGTCCGCCGGTGCCGTCCACGGCGATGTGGAGCAAGCCCAATGCAGCGGGTTTTCATCGACGATGCGCGCCAGTGTTTTGCCGACACCTCCTAGGCCCCGGCTCTAAGACTTTTCCCTATTCCGACGGCGCCGACAGCCTGCCTAAAATGTGACCAATGACACGAATTTTATCGTGTAGGAGGTGGCGATGTCCGCACAGATGGCCGAGTTCTGCGAACTGCTCGAACACGACCCGGACAAGGTCCGGCACGTGGCGCGGGTGTTCTACCGCGGCGTCGCCGCGGATCTGCAGCGGCTGGAGGGCGCCGCTGCGGCTAACGAATGGCAGCTCGTCAGCGAGTTGTCGTAGCGCATCCACAGCGTCTGTCTGCAGTTGTCCGAACACGATGGCGCCAGCGTTGCGGCGGAGTTGCGCCAAGTCGCGGGCGAACGCTTCGCTGCCGCCTATGCCCGGCATCGGCCGGTCATCGCCGAGATGTTGAGCCACAGCGAAGATTTCGAGCATTGAAACAAGATCGCGTCTCCATCGGGCATGGAGACGGATGAAAGGGGCTGCATGAAAAGAACTGTCAGCGCCATCAGCTTGCGGCGTCGGCCGCTTCACTATCCGATGCTCACTCAAACTAACCTTTTCTCACTGCGACGACGGCTTCGCGTGGAAGGCGCGTGACGAGCAGCGGCGCTTCTCCGCTCCTTGTTGGCTAAGTGCAGCGCGATGCCCCGAATCCGCTTGCGGGGTCGCTATTTTCGGGTGTAGAAGTCTCTTCGACATCAGCCGATAGCGCTTGTCCGAACAGGGGAGGTCGGCGTCATCGCAGTGCTCCGCATTGTGTCGCCGCTCGCCGCTGGTTCCGATTCCAAGCCGCCCGCGTTGTTCGTTTCGCGAAGGTTTCCGCTCAGCGTATCGCCGAACTTGGCCGTACTTCGCTGCCTTCTTGTACGAAACCCTGCCGATCCATCCAGCACTTCGACCCAGTTCGTATCTGACGACTGTTATCGATGTAGTCGCCGTAGTCGACGGCCCCTCGTCCGTCCTGCGCACGCGAGTCCCACGGAGAAATCTATGAACCGCATTTTCCGCATCCTCTGGTCGCAGGCGCTGAACGCGTGGGTGGTCGTTTCCGAGCTCGCCACCAGCCGCGGCAAGAGCAGGGGAGGGGCCGACAAGCGCGGCCGGGCATACGAGTTGGTGCTCGATCGCGATCAAGTCGAAGGCTCGCCGCCTGCGCGCAACTGGCCCTTGCAGTTGGGCGTGTTCGCGGCCTTGTTGTCTCTGTTCGCGCCGGTACAGGCCGCGAACCGGTTCTGGGACGTCAACGGCACGGCCATCGGCCGAGGCGGCACCGGCACCTGGAACACGAGCAGCGCGTTCTGGAGCCCGAACGGCGATGGCGTGAGCGGCCCCTACAGCGCCTGGAACAACGCCGCGCTGGACGATGCGTTCTTCGGCGGCACCGCCGGCACCGTGACCTTAGGCGTGCCGATCACCGCGCACAACCTCACCTTCGAGACCACCGGTTACACGCTCAACGGCAGCACTCTGACCTTGGGGGGAGTCACGCCCACCATCACGGTCAATGGCGGCGTCAACGCCACCATCAATTCGGTCATTGCCGGAACTGCGGGTCTGACCAGGGCCGGTTCCGGGAACTTGACCCTCAACGGCGTCAATACCTTCAGCGGTAACGTCAACGTTATCGGCAGCAATTGGTTGTTCGTCAACGGCGACGCCGCGCTCGGTGCGGCAGGCAACGGCATCACGCTGGCCAATGGCACTGGCTTGTCGAGCACCGGCGCGTTGAATGCCAGCCGCGTAGTCACGCTGACCAGCGGTACCGGGTTCATCGGCGGGGGCGCCGGTTCGGCGCGCTTCACCGGAGCCGGCGGCCTCAACGTGGGCAACGGCATTGCGCTGACCAACAATGCCAATGACTACACCGGGCCAACGGCGCTGACCGCCAACGGTTCTTTTTCCTTCAGCTCCATCGCCAATGTCAACGGCGGGCCCAGCGCACTCGGCGCGCCGACCACGGTGGCCGCTGGCACGATAACGTTGAATCCCGGGGACTCGGGAACCACCGCGATCTACACCGGCGGCGGCTCCACCTCCGACCGCAACTGGAGCATTACCTCGCGCTTCTTCGGCAATTCCGGTATCACCAATGCGGGCACCGGCACTCTGACGTTGACCGGCAACATCGTGGGCAATTACGCGAATGGCGCCTTCGCCCAGCGCGGCACTTTCTTCAGCGCGCAGAGCGCGGACTTGGTGTTATCGGGCATCATCAGCGGCAACCAACCCCTTTTCACGTTGACGGGCGGCGGCACGAATCGCACGATCACGCTCGGCGGAGCCAATACCTACACCACCAGCAACACCACCAGCATCAGCAACGTGACGGTGATGGCGAGCACGCTTGCCAACACCGGTATCGCCAGTTCGCTGGGTACAAGTGGCGCCATCGGCATCACCAATGCCGTGCTGAACTACACCGGCGCCGGTGCCGCCAGCAACCGCGCCTGGGGGCTCAACAACGGTACGATCAACAGCGACGGCACCGGGGCGCTGGCGCTCAGCGGCACCTTGGGCCTTAGCAACACCGGTACGCTCGGCGGCAGCTTCGTCGGCGCCGACAACGTCTTCTCCGGCGTCATTTCCGGTACGGGCGGCTTGGCCAAGAGCGGGGCGTCCACCTGGGTGGTCAATGGCATCAATACCTACACCGGCGCCACCACCGTCAATAGCGGGACCTTACGCGCAGGCACCACGACGGCATTCGGAGCGAGCAGCGGCGCGGTGGTCAATGGCGGAACCCTGGACCTCAACGATCTGGCCATCACGTTGCCCTCGTTGGCCGGTAGCGGCGGCATCGTCGACCTTGGATCGGGCACGCTGACCCTGGATGCGCTCGCAGCCGTCAACACCAGCTATGCGGGCAATATCACCGGCACCGGCGGCCTGACCAAGAACGGGGCCAGCACCCAGGTCCTCACCGGCAGCAACACCTACACCGGAGCGACTACGGTCAACGGCGGCACGCTGCGGCTGGATTTCGCCGGCGCAGGCGGGCCCGCCAGCGACATCATCTCCAGCGCCTCGACCCTGACCATGGGCGGCGGCACCCTCAATGCGGTCGGCGCCGCCGGCGAGGCCAATACCCAGACCTTCAACGGCTTGAACGTCGTCGCCGGCAACAACACGATCGGTGCGACCTCGGGTGCCGGCGGCAGCATGACCGTCAACCTCGGCGCCATCACCCGCACCGGCGGACTGATCAACTTCAATCTGCCGGGCAGCGGCAACATCACCACGACCAACACCCTCCTGGGCGGCTGGGCCACGGTCAACGGCACCGACTACGCCAAGGTGGTCGGCGGCAACATCCTCGCCTTCACCGACGCCGACTACACCGACAAGGACGACGCGTCGACTTGGTTGACCGGCGAATTCATCTCCGACAGCGATGCCGATGCCGACAGCTTTTTCGGTACGGTCGGCAGCAATACCCAGCTCGGCGGCCTGCAGTTCACTACGCCGGACGCGACCACCACCGTCACCGTCGCCGGCGGCCAGACGCTGGGCATCGATGGGACCATCATCGTCGCGCCGTCGGTCGGCGCCAACAACCAGACGATCACCGGCGGCTCGCTCACCGGCATGGTAGGCGGCGGTACGCTCGGTATCCAGCAGAACGGCACCGGCAACTTCACCATCGCCTCGCAGATCGTCGACAACGGCGGCAGCATCGGCTTCACCAAGGCCGGTACCGGCTTGGTCACGCTGAGCAACGCCGCCAATAGCTATACCGGCGGCACCAACGTCTCTCAGGGAATATTGTCGGTCGCCAGCATCGCCAACGGCGGCGCGGCGAGCAGTATCGGCGCTTCGTCCGCCGCTTCGTCCAACCTGGTGTTGGAAGGCAGCACGTTGCGCTACACCGGCGCTACCACCAGCAGCGATCGCGGCTTCACCATCGCCAAATCCGGCGCGATCCTGGGCAGCAGCATCGACGTCACCAACGCTGCCGCCAATTTGAGCTTCAGCGGCCTGGTCACCAGTACCGACGGCGCCAACCTGACCAAGACCGGGCCCGGTACGCTGACGCTGACCAACGCCGGCAACGATTACACCGGCATTACCCGCGTCGACGGCGGCACCTTGTCGGTTACCACCTTGGCCAACGGCGGGCTGGTCAGCAGCATCGGCGCTTCGAGCAACGCTTCCAGCAATCTCGTCCTCAACAACAGCACGTTGATGTATACGGGCGGGACGACCAGCACCGACCGCGGCTTTACCGTCGGCAACCTCGCGGCGGGTGGCGGCAGCGGCGGCGTCAACGTAAGCAATGCCGCGACCACGCTGACCGTGAGCGGCACAGTGGTGGGCGACGACGGTTTGCGCAAGGAAGGTCCGGGCACTCTGGTGCTGTCCGGCACCAACACCTATACGGGCGGCACCACGGTCAATGCAGGCACGCTGCGCGCGGGGTCCACCCAGGCGTTCGGCAACGCCAACAACAATTTGAGCGTCGCCGCCGGCGCCACGGCGGATATCAACGGTTTCAATACCTCGATCGGGGGGCTGTTTGGCAGCGGCAACGTGACCCTGGGTTCCGCCACGCTGACCTCCAATGTCATCGGCGGAACTTTCAGCGGCGTCATCAGCGGTAGCGGCGGCTACACGCAAGGCGGCGGGTTCGCTGCCGCCCAGACCATGGTCGGTTGCAACAACACGTATACGGGCGCCACCAGCCTCAACTCCGGAACGATCAGCGTCAATTGCCTGGCCAACGGCGGTTTGGCCAGCGGCATCGGTGCCTCGTCCAGCGCCTCGTCCAATCTGGTGTTCAACACCGGCATCCTCCGGTACACCGGCGGCAGCGTCAGCATCGACCGCGGATTCACCTCGCAGACCGGCGTGGCCGCCATCGACGTAACCAATGCAGCCACCACCCTGGGTTTCAGCGGAACGGTGGTGGGAGGGGCCCCCGTGCGTAAGGACGGTCTCGGCACCCTGGTGCTGTCCGGCAACAACACCTATACCGGCGGTACCCAGGTCACCGGCGGCATCCTGCGCGCCGGTTCGGCCACGGCTTTCGGCACCGGCTACCTGGACATGGCCAACACGGCCGGCGCCACCCTGGATGCCAGCGGTTTCAACCAGACGTTCACGTGGCTGCAAGGCGGCGGCACCACCGGCGGCAACATCAATCTCGGCGCACAGACGCTGACGATCAGCTCGGGCAACGGTAACGTCACCAGCGGCAGCGTCTACGCCGGCAACATCAGCGGCACCGGCAACCTGGTCAAGAACGGTGCGCAATACCAGCGCCTGTCCGGCTGCAACAGCAGCTATACCGGCACTACGACCATCAATGGCGGTGCCTTGTCGGTCGATTGCCTGACCAATGGCGGCAGCAACAGCGCGATCGGCGCCAGCAGTTCGGCCGCGAGCAATCTGGTGATCAACGGCGGCGCCATCTTGGGTTACACCGGCGCAGCCACCAGCAGCGACCGCTTGTTCACGCTGGGCGCCGGCGGCGGCACCCTGGATGCATCGGGCAGCGGCGCATTGCAACTCACCAATACCGGCGCCATCGCGCTGTCGGGCACCAACACCGCGCGCACCTTGACACTCACCGGCACCAACACCGGCAACAACACCTTGTCGGCCCAGCTCGACAATAACGGCACCGGCGCCACTTCGTTGACCAAGACCGGCACCGGCACCTGGATCCTGACCAACAACAACAGCAGCTACACCGGCGTGACGACCATCAGCGGCGGTGTGCTCGGCGTCAGCCAACTGGCCAACGGCGGCACTGCGAGCGGCATCGGCGCTTCCTCGAGTGCGGCGTCTAACCTGGTGATCGGCAACGGCTCGACCCTGCGCTACACCGGTGCCGGCGACACCACCGACCGTCTGTTCACGCTGGCGCCCGGCGTCACCTTCATCGAATCCTCGGGCACCGGCGCGGTCAACTTCGCCAACACCGGTGCGGTGACCCTGTCGGGCACCAACGCTGCGCGCACCATCGCGCTAGGCGGCACCAATACCGGCAACAACACGCTCGGCGGCGCCATCGGCGACAACGGCACCGGCCAGACCACTCTGGCCAAGAACGACGCCGGCACCTGGGTTCTCACCGGCAACAACACCTTTACCGGCAACACCGTCATCAACAACGGCAATCTGACGATCGGCAACGGCGGCACCACCGGCAACGCCGGCGCCGGCAACGTGATCGTCGATTCGGCGACTTCGACCCTGTCGATCAACCGCAGCGACACCTTTAACTTCAACGGCACGCTGAGCGGCCCCGGCACCCTGGCGCAGATCGGCACCGGCACCACCACGCTGACGTCGCTGGGCAACAACATCGGCGCCACCACCATCAGCGCCGGCACCCTGGACGTCAACGGCGCGCTCAACACCGCCACCATCGCCATGACCGGCACGTCCGCCTTGAACGTGGACGGCACCGTACAGGCCTCCGGCGCCGCACCGGCGTTGTTCAGCGGCGATGCCGGCGCCAGCACGATCAACGTCAATGCCGGCGCGACCCTGCGCGGTAACGGCGACCTCGGCGACGGCAGCGACGCGGTCAACCTGACCGGCACTCTGGATACCGGCGCGGCCGCCCTGAATCTGGGTGCCGGCGACGACACCCTGACCTTGAACGACGGCGCGGCCATCGTCGGCGCCGGCGTCGACGCCGGCGCCGGCAGCGCCGACAACCTGGTGGTCAACAACGCGTTGCCGCTGACCTTCGGCGGCACCGGCGTCGCAGGTTTCGAGCGCCTGACCAAGCAGAACAGCGGCGTGCTGACCCTCACCGGCAACCAGAGCTACAGCGCCGGCACCGCGATCGACGGCGGCACCCTGGACGTGGACGGCGCCCTCGATACCTCTGCCGTGTCGATGGCCGACGGAACTACGTTGAACATCGACGGCAGCGTGCAGGCCGCCGGCCCCGCGCCGACTGCGCTCACCGGCAGCGCCGGCGTCAACACCATCGCGGTCAATTCCGGCGCCAGCCTCGCCGCCAACGGCGACCTCGGCGACGGTAGCGACACGCTGACCTTGGCCGGCGCCTTGAACACCGGCGCCGCAGCGCTGAGCCTGGGCGCCGGCAGCGATACGCTGACCTTGAACGACGGCGCGACGATCGGCGGCAGCGGCGTCGACGGCGGCAGCGGCGCCAACGATCAATTGGTGCTCAACAATGCTTCGCCCCTGAGTTTCGACGGCGCCGCCACCGCCGGCTTCGAAAGCCTGATCAAGCAGAACAGCGGTATCGCCAGCATGACCGGCACTCAGAGCTTCAGTGCCGGCACCACCATCGCCGGCGGCGTGCTCGACATCGACGGCAGCCTGACCACCCCGACCATCGCCTTGGCCGACGACACCGCCCTGAGCGTCGACGGCAGCGTGCAGGCGGGCGTCGGCACCGCGGCGACGATCACCGGCAGCGCCGGCACCAATTTCGTGTTCGTGGGGGCCGGCGGTAGCTTGTTAGCGAACGGCGATCTCGGCGACGGCGCCGATGTCGTCGACGTGGCCGGCACCCTCGACACCGGCGGCGGCACCTTCGCGCTCGGCGCCGGCGACGACACCCTGACCATCCACGACGGCACCACGATCGTAGGGACGGTTGCGGCCGGGCTCGGCACCGATACCTTCAACACCGACATCGCGACCAGCGCCAACCTCGGCGCGGTGCAGGGCTTCGAGACCCTCAGCAAGACCGGCGTCGGCACGCTCAACGTCAATGGCCCGGCGAGTTCGGACTTCACCGTCATCGACCTGCTGGCCGGCACCTTGAACGTGACCGCCAGCGGCAGTGTGGTTCCGGCACCGGGCAATACCCTGACCACGACCGTGGCCGCCGGCGCGACGCTCAATGTCGACGGCAGTTACGGCTGCGGTGCCAACAACGACAGCATGACGGTGTCCGGCACGGTGTCCGGCAGCGGCACCATCGACCTGTGCGGCGGCGACGACACCCTGACCCTCAAAGACGGCTCGCTGCTCACCGCCGCGATCAGCGGCGGCACCGGCAGCGGCGACCGCGTGGTGCTCGACAATCTCAATGCGATGATCTTCGACGCCGGCAACACGGCCAACTTCGAGTTGCTGCAAAAGAACAACGTCGGTGAGGCGACGCTGGTCGGAACCCAGAGCTTCAGCGGCGGCACCACCATCGATGGCGGCGCCCTCCGCGTGGATGGCGCTCTGGAAACGCCGACCCTGAGCTTGGCCGACGGCACCGCACTCAACGTCGATGGCAGCGTGCAGGCGGGCGTCGGCACGGCGGCGGCGATTACCGGCAGCGCCGGTACCAACACGGTGACCGTGAGCGCCGGCGGCAGCTTGCTGGCGAATGGCGACCTGGGCGACGGCAGCGACCTGCTGGATGTGGC
The DNA here is from genome assembly GCF_001442535.1 of Lysobacter antibioticus. NCBI lineage: Bacteria > Pseudomonadati > Pseudomonadota > Gammaproteobacteria > Lysobacterales > Lysobacteraceae > Lysobacter > Lysobacter antibioticus. The sequence continues at coordinate 3,324,928 of NZ_CP013141.1, forward strand.
CGGCACTCTCGACACGGGCACCGGCAGCTTCGATCTGGGCGCCGGCGACGACACCCTGACCATCCACGACGGCACCAACATCCTCGGCACGGTGATCGCGGGAGCCGGCAACGACACCTTCAACACCGATATCGCGACCAGTGCCGACCTCGGCGCGGTGCAGGGCTTCGAGACCCTGAGCAAGACCGGTGCCGGCACGCTCAACGTCAACGGCCCGGCGAGTTCGGACTTCACCACCGTCAACGTCGTGGCCGGCAGTTTGAACGTGAGCGCCGGCGGCAGCGTGATCGCGGCGCCGGGCAACACCTTGACCACCACGGTGGCCAGCGGTGCGACGCTCAACGTGGATGGCAGCTACAGCGGCGGCGCATTGGCCGACAGCTTCACTGTGTCGGGTACGGTCAGCGGCAGCGGCACGATCGACCTGGGCGGCGGCAACGATACGCTGACGCTCAACGACGGCGCGGTATTGAACAACCTGGTCCATGGCGGTGCCGGGGGCGACGATACGGTGGTCCTCAATAACGCCGGTGCCTTCACCCTCGACGCCGGCGATACCAGCAACTTCGAAACACTGCAAAAAGACAACAGCGGCGAGGCGACCCTGACCGGGGCGCAGGTCTTCAGCGGACGCACCCATCTCAATGGCGGCATGCTGACCATCGCAGGGAGTCTGAACACGTTGGCCGTCGAAATGGACGACAACACCGTGCTCAATGTCGAAGGCAGTTTGCAGGTCCCCTCTGGGACCGGCGACTTCATCGAAGGCAGCGCCGGGATCAACACCATCATCGTCGCGGCCGGCGCGACCGTATCGGGCGACATAGGGCTGGGCGACGGCAACGACGTGCTCGATGTGGCCGGCGCTATCAACGTGGGCGGAAGCGACGCCCACCTGGGCGGCGGCGACGACACAGTGACTATCCGCGACGGTGCGAGCATCGGAGGCCTGCTGATTGGCGGCGCTGGAAACGATGTCGTCAACGCCGATGTCACGACCAGCGCCGAGCTGGGTATCGCCTGGGAGTTCGAGACCCTGACCAAAACCGGCGTCGGCGCGCTCGACATCAACGGGCCGGGAACTTCGGATTTCACTACGGTCGATGTGCTGGCCGGCAGCCTGAACGTCGCCAACCCGCTCAGTACCGTGGTCGCGCAGAACACGACGATCGCCACTAGCGCGGCCTTGAACCTGACCGGTAATTACACCGGCACCGCCGGCAACGACACCCTGACCGTGGCCGGTACGGTCGCCGGCGCGGGAAGCCTGAGCCTGCTCGACGGCGACGACAGCTTCACCATCCAGGACGGCGCCAACTTGTCCGGGCTGACCAATGCCATCGACGGTGGCATCGGCAGCGATACCTTCATCGCCGATCTCGCCGGCAGCGCGACTCTCGGCGGTGCGATCAACTTCGAAACCCTGACCAAGACCAACTCCGGCACCTTGAATGTCAACGGCCCGGCCGCATCGGCCTTCAGCACGGTCAACGTCAACGGCGGCACCCTGGACATCGGCGCGGCTGGCGGCATCGCCGGCGCGGTCACCACCACCGTGGCCAGCGGCGCCACCTTGAACGTCGACGGCAGCTACAGCGGCTCGGCCGGCGCCGACACGATGAACGTATCGGGCACGGTCGCCGGCGGCGGAACGATCGACCTGGCGGGCGGCGACGACACGCTCACCCTCAACGACGGCGCGGTGTTGAACAACCTCGTCGACGGCGGCGGTCATGGCACCGGCGATACGGTGGTGCTGAACAACGCCGGCGCGCTCAGTTTCGACGCCGGCAACACGGTCAACTTCGAATTCCTGCGCAAGGACAACGCCGGCACCGCGACCCTGACCGGGACACAAAGCTTCAGCGGCGGCACCGCGATCAACGGCGGCGAGCTGGCGGTCGCCGGCGCGCTGAGCACGCCGACCGTGACGATGGGCGATGACACCGCTCTGACCGTCGACGGCAGCCTGGACGCAGGGGCGGGCATCGCCGCGGCGATCAGCGGCAGCGCCGGCGTCAACACCGTCAACGTGGCGGGCGGCGCGACGCTGCTCGCGACCGGCGACCTGGGCGATGGCAGCGACGTGCTCGATGTGTTCGGCACCTTGGACACCGGAGGCGGCATCTTCGCCCTCGGTGCCGGCGACGACACCCTGAGCATCCACGACGGCACCAACCTCGTGGGTACGGTCGCGGCGGGGATCGGTAACGACACCCTCAACACCGACATCGCGACCATCGCCAACCTCGGCGCGGTGCAGGGCTTCGAGACACTGAATAAGACCGGCATCGGCACGCTCAACATCAACGGCCCGGCGAGTTCGGACTTCATCACGGTCGATGTGGCGGCCGGCACCTTGAACGTCGCTGCCGCAGGCAGCGTGGTCGCGCAGAACACCACCATCGCCAGCGGCAGTACGCTGCAAGTGGCCGGCAGCTATAGCGGCACCGCCGGCAACGACAGCTTCACCGTGGCCGGCACGGTCGCCGGTGTCGGCACGCTCAGCCTGCTCGACGGCGACGACAGCTTCACCATCCAGGACGGCGCCGATCTGTCCGGGCTGTCCAATGCCATCGACGGCGGCAACGGTATCGATACCTTCATCGCCGATCTCGCCGGCAGCGCGACCCTGGGTGGTGCGATCAACTTCGAGACCCTGACCAAGACCAACACCGGCACCTTGAATGTCGACGGCCCGGCCGCATCGGCCTTCACCACGGTCAACGTCAACGGCGGCACCCTGGACATCGGCGCGGCCGGCAGCATCGACGGCGCGGTCACCACCACCGTGGCCAGCGGCGCCACCTTGAACGTCGACGGCAGCTACAGCGGCTCGACCGGCGCCGACACGATGAACGTGTCCGGCACGGTCACCGGCAGCGGCACGATCGACCTGGCGGCCGGCGACGATACGCTTACGCTCAACGATGGTGCGGTACTGAGCAACGTCATCGACGGCGGCGGTCACGGCAGCGGCGATACGGTGGTGCTGAACAACGCCGGCGCGCTTAGTTTCGACGCCGCCAACACGGTCAACTTCGAATTCCTGAGCAAGAACAACACCGGCACCGCGACCCTGACCGGGACACAAAGCTTCAGCGGCGGCACTACCCTCAACGGCGGCACGCTGAGCGTGGCCGGCGCCCTGGAAACGCCGACCGTGGCCTTGGCCGACGGCACCGTGCTCAACGTGGGCGGCAGCTTGCAGGGCGCCGGCAGTACCGCGGCGACGCTGACCGGCAGCGCCGGCGTCAACACCGTGAACGTGGCGGCCGGCGCGACGTTGCTCGCGACCGGCGACCTGGGCGATGGCAACGACGTCCTCGACGTGACCGGAACGCTCGACACGATGGGCGGTACGTTCGGACTGGGCGATGGCGACGACGTCTTCACCGTGCACGATGGCACTACGGTCGTCGGCACCGTCGACGGCGGCGCCGGTCTGGACACCCGCGTCTACGACATCAACCTCACCGCCGACCTGGGCGCGCTACTCAACTTCGAAGGCTTGACCAAGACCGGTACCGGCACGCTCAACATCAACGGCCCGGGTGCGACCAGTCTGCAAGAGGTCGACGTGCTCAGCGGCACCCTGCACGTCGCCGCGGGCGCCACCGTCGCGGCGCAGGACACCGTGATCGCCAGCGGTTCGATCCTGAGCCTCGACGGCGGCTACACGGGCACTACGGGTAGCGACACCATGACCGTGGCCGGCACGGTCGCCGGGCCCGGCACGCTGAGCCTGCTCGACGGCGACGACAGCTTCACCATCCAGGACGGCGCCGATCTGTCCGGGTTGAGCAATCCGGTCGACGGCGGCACCGGCATCGACAGCTTCATCGCCGATCTCGCCGGCAGTGCGACCCTCGGCGGTGCGATCAACTTCGAGACCCTGACCAAGACCAACACCGGCACGCTGAACATCGACGGCCCGGCCGCGTCGGACTTCACCACCGTCAACGTCGACGGCGGCACGCTCGACGTCGGTGCCGCCGGCAGCGTCAGCGGCGTGGTCACCACCACGGTCGCCAACGGCGCGACCTTGAACGTCGACGGCAACTTTTCCGGTTCGTCCGGCGACGACACGATGAATGTGTCCGGCACGGTCGCCGGCAGCGGCACGATCGACCTGGCGGCCGGCGACGATACGCTCACCCTCAACGACGGCGCGGTGTTGAACAACCTCGTCGACGGCGGCGGCCACGGCAGCGGCGATACGGTGGTGCTGAACAATGCCGGCGCGCTGAGTTTCGACGCCGCCAACACGGTCAACTTCGAGTTCCTGAGCAAGAACAACATCGGCACCGCGACTTTGACCGGGACGCAAAGCTTCAGCGGCGGCACCGCGATCAACGGTGGCGAGCTGGCGGTCGCCGGCGCGCTGAGCACGCCGACCGTGGCGATGGGCGACGACACTTCGCTGACCGTCGACGGCAGCCTGGACGCAGGGGCGGGCATCGCCGCCGCGATCAGCGGCAGCGCCGGCGCCAACACCGTGACCGTCAACGGCACGGCTTTGGCCAGCGGCGATCTCGGCGCGGGGGAGGACGTGCTCGATGTGGTCGGCACCCTCGACACGCTGGGCGGCGTCTTCGCCCTCGGCGACGGCGACGACCGCTTCGTCGTCCACGACGGCACCACCGTGCTCGGTACGGTCGACGGCGGCGCCGGTCTGGACACGCGCGTCTACGACATCAATCTGACCGCTGATCTGGGTGCGTTGGTCAATTTCGAGGGCGTGACTAAGACCGGCACCGGCACGCTCAACGTCACCGGCCCGGGCGCGACCGACCTGCAGGAAGTC